>JAQUTN010000082.1 GCA_028694375.1 Bacteroidales bacterium | reverse complement strand
GCTGATACTCTACTTCGTATTCCTTGATATTAGCTACCCCCCTGCGTTTTTGCCGGTCCAGGTATTGCCTGAGTTCCGTAGTGGTCAATTGTTCACTGTAACCTTTGGTAATGAAAAACTCCGTGGGATTCATTACGATAATCGTGTCCAGGCTGGCTCCCATGCTGATATTTTCGTGCAAACCCTCAAAATCACGTATCAGGTATTCCATCACCCGCCAATGATAGGTTGAATCCATGGCTATTCGCTTGGCGGTCATTCTGGACACCAGCTGCTGGCCTTCGTAACGTTCCATGAAAAAATTGTAACCTATTTTTCTTTTGTCGTCGTAACGCTCCATATAAATGATTACGCCTGGCTCTAACTCCATCTGAACGTTTCGGACATAATCGGAAGAGACTTTGCGTACATATTGATCTTCGAATTGCAGGCGTATTTTGTTGGCCGGCGGAATCACATAAGAACTGAGCAAAAAAGTCATTACAGCCAGTAAAGCCGCCGAAATAAAATAGGGCCGCAGCAGGCGGTTGAAACTAAGCCCGCCGGAGAGCATAGCTATAATCTCGGAATTACCGGCCAGTTTGGAGGTAAAAAAGATAACAGAAATAAAAATAAAAAGCGGACTGAACTTTACTCCGAAATAAGGTATAAAATTCAGAAAATAATCAAAGGCAATGGCCCTGGCCGGAGCTTCGTGCTGAATAAACTTATCGAATTTTTCGTTGTAATCAAACACCACCACAATGGCCAATATCATGACGATGGAAAAAAAGAAAGTACCCAGAAATTTACCAATGATATAAGTATCAATACGCGTCAACCAACGCTTTTCGGATTTTTCTAATCCCAGGCCCTGCATCAGCTTTAGAATTCCGGATTTAATTAAATTGCTTTTCATTGTTTAAGCCATTGACTGATCATTTGCTTCTTCCATTCCGCAAAATCCTGGTTTATAATATGCTTGCGTGCTTCAGTTATCAACCAAAGATAAAAAGCAAGGTTGTGAATCGACGCCAGTTGCAAGGCCAGCAGCTCATCGGCAATAAACAAATGCCTCAGATAAGCTTTTGAATACAAAAGGTCAATGTCGGCGGCACCCTCTGCTTCGATGGGAGAGAAATCTGTGGCCCAACGTTTATTTCGCATATTGATTTTGCCCTGCTTGGTGAAGAGAGAGGCATTACGGCCATTGCGCGTAGGCAACACACAATCAAACATATCTACCCCCCGCTCTATGGCTTCGAGTAAGTTTTCGGGAGTGCCCACTCCCATCAGGTAACGGGGACGATCCCGGGGCAAAACCTCGTTGACCACCTCTATCATTTCGTACATCTTTTCGGCCGGTTCTCCCACAGCCAGCCCGCCTATGGCATAGCCTGCGCAGTCTTTGGAAGCAATAAATTCGGCCGATTGACGCCTTAGGTCTGGATACACACAACCTTGCACTATGGGAAAATAATATTGCTCATAACCATAAAGTGGCTCTGTTTCAAGGTAACGCTTCAGGCCACGATCCAACCAGCGATGCGTCAGCTCCATTGAACTGCGTGCATAGCTGTAGTCGGCTGTGCCCGGCGTACACTCATCCAACGCCATCATAATATCCGAACCTATGATGCGCTGAGTATCCACCACATTCTCGGGACTGAACAAATGCCGGGAACCGTCAATATGCGATTGAAAAGTGACTCCCTCCTCTTTCATTTTGCGGCGATGCGACAAGGAATAGACTTGAAAACCTCCACTATCGGTCAGAATGGGCTTGTTCCAGGACATAAATTTATGCAACCCGCCGGCTTCCTTCAGAATGGACAAGCCGGGGCGCAGGTACAAATGATAAGTATTGCCCAAAATAATCTGAGCTTTCACCTGAGCTTCCAGTTCCTGTTGATTGACAGCCTTGACGCTGCCGGCTGTGCCCACAGGCATAAAAATGGGGGTTTGTACCTCTCCGTGAGCTGTTTGCAGCAGGCCGGCCCTGGCCTGGCTGTTTTTGTCCCTGGCTACTAATTCAAAACTCATGCGTTGGAATTTCAGGCAAAGATAACATTTTGCCCACTTAGATAAGCTCTTCCAGACTGTTTTTTATGCATAAGGCTGCCGGTGATTCCGGAGCATACTCCACTATACATTGTCCCTGCACCATAGCCTCCACCATAAGAGGGTCAAAAGGAATTTTAGCTTGTAGCTTCAGGCCTTGTTCTTTACAATACTGTTCTATCCTGGAAGTCATCTCCGGATTCAAATCGTACTTATTTATAATCACAGCCTGACTAAGACTGAAATGCTCACATAAATCATGGATACGCTGCAAATCATGCAATCCCGACATACTGGGTTCAGTAACAATAAGCACCTTGTCCACTCCCGTTATGGTAGAAATAACAGGGCAACCTATACCTGGAGGACCATCCAGTAAAATCAAATCCAGCTTATTTTCCCGGGCAGTTTCTTTGGCCTGTTGCCTGACCAAATCTACCAAACGACCGGAATTTTCTTCACCTGGAAACAGCCGGCCGTAAACCATTTTTCCGTAACGGAAATTGCCGGCGTACAATCGACTTTTGTTTTCGGGCTCCATATGAATAGCCCGCTCGGGGCAAACCCGGGAACAGAGAAAACAACCGTCGCAGGAGAGCTCAGAGATTTGAACTTCTCCCTCAATAAGATGTATGGCATCAAAACGGCAATAATCCATACAAATGCCACAATTAGTGCAACGCTCTTTGTCTATGATCGCTTTGTAGCCCGAAATAAACTCTTGTTCCAGTGTGTGTTCGGGTCGAAATAAGAGGAAAAGATTGGCGGCATCCACATCGCAATCGGCCAGCAGGAGATTATGCTTCATTCCGGCCAGGGCAGCCGTGATGCTGCTTTTGCCAGTTCCTCCTTTACCGCTGACTACTGCTAGTTCCATAATGATCTTTTATAGTGTTATATAATTCGATAAAGCGTTCTTTCCAAAGCAGATCCTCGCGGGCAGGAATTTTTCCGCCAGAATACATGGCTGCCAAAGCTTTGTCAAAAGGGATTTCCATCAAAAGAGGAATATGTTCTTCTTTCAAATATTGATAGACCTCCCTGTTGCCAAGCCCGGCTTTATTTACCACAACACCACAAGGAAGACCGATACTTGCCAATGTCTCCACCGACTGTTTCAGGTCACTCAAACCAAAAGGGGTTGGTTCAGTAACCAACACTACGTAATCGGCCCGGGCTACAGTTTGAATAAAAGGACAGGAAGTGCCGGGAGGTGCATCCATCACCAGGAGTTCAGCTCCCCTGGCTTCATGAATAGCTGCTTTTAACACAGGCACCGAAGAATGAACCCCCACTTTGGTTCTGGATTCAAACAAGGCACTGTTTCCGGAAATACTATAAGAATTGATTTCACCCAGCAGATCGTCCCTTTCCGAAATAGCTCCGTCACGGCAGGCAGCCAGACAGGCACCACAACCGTGGCAAAAATCATACAATACCGAGATTTTCCTGAGCTCAGGCACAAAAAAGATAGCGTTATAGTTGCAATACTCGTGGCATCTGCCACAAAAGGTACAGGCTTGCAGATCGATCACCGGCACTTGTTGAAAAATTTCCTTACGAGCACTCAATTCAGCCTCGAAAAACATCTTGTCGTTAGGCGCTTCGGCATCGCAATCGACCAAATGTATGCTTAGGCCTTTTTGCTGCAAGGCGTGAAAAAGATTCACGGAAACAAAAGTCTTGCCCGTCCCGCCTTTACCACTAGCAACAGCTATGCTGAATTGGTTTTCCGGCTTGGTTTTTTTACACATAAACTACTTGTTCAATGCCCGCAGGAATGATTTTCGTCGTGATGACAATAATTGGCAGAAAGTTCCAGTTTGTTATTTAAGAAATCTTCGACCAATTCTCTGGCAGATTTTTGCGGAGCACCCACAAAGGCATTAATCTTTTGGGCATTAAACAACTGTATCGCTTTTTGTCCCATGCCTCCGGCAATGACGTCTGTCACACCAAATCCGGCCACCCAGCGAGGATACAAACCGGGTACATGCTCAGGAGGAGTCACTTCTTTGATAGATACTATCTTGTTATCCTCAAGTTCTACGATGGCAAACTCCTGACAATGGCCGAAGTGTGCACATAAAAGCCCATTTTCCATGGGTAAAGCGATGCATCTTTTATTGTTTTCCATATTCATTCTTTTATTGATAATCCTGGTTTTATTCCAGATTCCTAATGACCGTTTCTATACTGTCGGGCTGAATTTGCTGCTTTTCAATAGTCAGATCCTGCAGCAAAGATTCAATTTTTGCTCCGAATTCCCCGGCAAGCACACGGTTAACCCCCAGACGGGCCACAAACTGAACCGCTGCCGGGCCGGCTCCATGAGATGCTTCTTTGGCCGGATTGGCATGAAATGTTGTTTGTTTGGTTTCGGTATCATACACTGCAAAATAAGCGCAACGGCCAAATCTGGCATCGACCAAGGCTTGTAAACTGTCATTTTCGGCTGTAATAGCAATTTTCATAATCTTATAATTATTAATTAGTTAATTCAATTTTATAGCCGGTATGGAAAAGCTCCAGCTGAGCACCCAGCTTTTGCTTCAAAAAAGCATAAACCTCAGACCCGGTGCAATGACCGGTATAAAAACGAGTATCCGGATACATTGTTTTCAAGAATTCAGCCAGAGCAGCTAATTCTTTTTCTATTTCGTAAGTATTGTGCTCATCGCTGTCCAGCAGGTGAAAACCACCCAGCACGGCCCTTATGGATTTATTGGTCTTATTGCCAATGCTCTGTAAAATATTCAACAAACCATGATGTGCGCAACCACAATAAACAAACGACTCCTCTGTTCCGAAACAAGCCATTAGTTCATGATTGAAATCATCGGGCTCCCTGCCTTTGCCACTATCTTTAGACAAGTGACGATTGCCTTTAGGTAAAGGGAAACCAAGTTTTTTAGGTTTAATTATTTGAAAATCAGGCTCAATAAAAATATCTTCGTTTACAAAAACAAAACGACCCGGATATTGATCGGCTAAGAGCTGAATCCCAATTTCTCTCAGACATTTTCTGTTGGAAAAAAAACGCTGCGACAGAGCTTCGGGACTCAATAAGACTTTTGCTTTAGAATTGATCTCTAACAAAGCTGTCAATCCTCCAATATGATCGGCGTGACCGTGAGATATAAATATATAATCGAGAGTTTCGAGGTCGAGATCAAGCTTTTGAGCATTACGAATACATAAATCGGAAGCGCCGGTATCCAGTATCACTTTATAAGCACCCCTATCCAGATATACCGACAAGCCATGCTCCGTTTCGGGTAAAACAGTGGAATTGCGGTTATCGGACAGAACAATGCTTTTCATCATAAGGACTCATTTACAGGGAACAATTCTTCATCGGAGTACATACTGCAATCCTTGCAGGGAACATGGTTCTCAAGTCCTTTGATGAGGCGATGGCAACGTTTGCATCTGTACCATTTTCCATCAAATTCAACCTGGCCGCCTTCTATCATAATCATTTTCCCTTCTACAAAAGCCTGGGCTATGGTTCTGCGGGCTTTTTCGTAAATACGGGTCAAAGTGGGCCTGGAGACATTCATGATTTTTGCAGCCTGTGCCTGGGTCATTCCCTGGTAATCAAGTAAACGCAATGCTTCGAACTCATCAAATTGCAAGTAGAGCTCGCTCAATTGCCGCCTGGGAATACCAAAAGGTTTATACCCCATCATCAGGGGCGGGTGGGCAATTTTTCTTTCCAGTTTTGGTCGTGACATCGTTTATACTTATAAGAGAGTACAAATATAAAAGGAATTCTGAACTTATGTTCATAAGTTCGGCTTAATATATAAAAAAAGATTTTATAAATCTGTTTGAGAGCTCAATTCATGGTAAGCAATCAGTGCATCGTAGTCAGCACCAATGGGCCTGTAATACACAAAAATCTGGTATTCGTTTTCTGTTTCCCAATAACTGCCTTCTATAGGTAGCGAAGAACCAGCAGCAGAATTATTCACACTAATATATTGATAATTATAGGCTCCTTGTTTCAGTAAAACACTGTTTTCGTAACAGCCGCTTTGAAAATTATTGTGCATTTTGAATTTATCGTCAAAAGAAGCATAAGTAAAATCTCCCTGTAGATAAATACCGTTTTGGTTCAATGCTTCAGGTGCCTTTAAAGAAAAATGTACCCAAATATAGTCAGCTCTGGTTTGCTGATTGTCTTCAGCATCCATATTTCGCACATAAAAACGGCCATTCTGATCTTTATCGTAGGTATAACCGAGATTACGTTGCGATGATTCCATGAGATAAGCATGATAATAAGGCTGTTCATACCTGATTTTATCAACGCCCAGACCGGACAATTTGTAACTGCTGATTTCAAAACGCCTGTATTCGTTGCCCCCCTCAAAAATCAATTCAGGCAAATGTTCATAGCGAATCTCGTTGGCAGAACTCATCAAAGCCTGCAGGCCAAAAACCTCGTTGTCCAGACGACGGTTTTGTCGTATCAGAATTTTCAAATCACTCTCGGGGCGTTCAATTTGATTGGCCGAAGTATTGAGAACAAAATTCAATTGCTGAAAGGCGGTATTGTAACCCAAATCGGTGGATCTGTTGACTTCAGCCTTGATACTGATGCGGCGTTCCAATACAGAAAAACAGGCAAGGGCCAGAATCTCCTCCTGCCGATCCCTGTCCACCAACAGTAATGCATAATTGCCGGACAATTTAAGCTTAAGCTGATCGTTGGGTAATTCCAGCTCATAGCGAGTATAGTCCGTCAGCGTGCCCTCCGATAAATAATAATGATCAATATCCTGCAGAGAAAAGCCTTCCAGGTATTCCAATTCGTTAAGACCGGAATCAGTCCAGTCGGCATTACAATGAATCAACCTGTAAGCATAACGTTTGTAGTCGTGCGAAAGCTGATCGAAAGAGACATGAATTGTCTCTCCGGAATTCAACACAATCACCGGATTGGCATTCCATTGCCCCTCTTTGTTTACCTCCAAACTGTGAATGTCTTCTGCAAAGATGGTAGTACGGTAGGGTTGAGCAGCACAAGGCAACAACAACAGACAAAACAACAGGATACAATATGATTTCATCATTGCCCTCGTATTTAACATAAGACTGAGGGGCAAATATAACGAAAAGCAATTAGAACTGGAAATAGATGAATGGTTGCAGGCCCGCACTGGCAAACTGATAAACTATGAATACAGTCACTACCACTACCACAGCCATCAGCCACAAGGGCATCAGTGCAAAATTGATCCTGTACCAGCGTTTAAAACGTTCGGGCAACCAGTGCACAAACATACCAAAGGCAATCAGAATAAAGACGTAACGATATTCCCACAACATCTGAGGAATCAATTTCATATTCCATTGTCCTCCTATCTGATCTATCATATCACGGGCAGTGCGCCAGGCAATGCGATTGGCCTCTGCCGGATCCAGATTGGAACCCGAACGAAAAAATAAACGGGTAAAAGTGATAAAAACAAAGGTTTGCAAAATACCCCAAACCATGCCCATACCTTTGGAAGAAAAGAAAAAAAACTGATTCATGCCCGGACTGAATTTTGCAATAACAGAAACAAACAGACGAATCAAGGTGCCCAAGCAGAGTATACCCGTCCAAATCAACAGAATTCTCACTATGGGCAAAGCCTGATATTGGTACCAAAGCAACAGACCGGCGAACAATAGACATAGAACAAAGGTTTTCAAACCCACAGACCAGTTTTTCCAGAATTTATACAACAAGATTCCTAGCCCGTTCAGTCCGCCCCAAATCACAAAATTCAGGCTGGCACCATGCCACAGACCTCCCAAGAGCATCACTGTCATTAGATTGATGGCAGCAACAGCCTTCAAGCTGTTCTCTTTGTTTTCGAAAAAAATAATCAGGCCTGTCAGCCCCAATAAGAATACCACCGACACAAACACCCAGATACTGCCGCTCAAGGCAACTATAATCAAAGCGATAAGCAAAATCCAAAAATAAGTTCCAAAAGTGGCCCGCCTGTTTCCTCCCAAAGGAAAATAAAGATAATCCCTGAGCCAGGAAGACAAAGAAATATGCCAACGTTTCCAAAAATTGGAGGCATTGGTTGCTTTGTACGGTGAATTGAAATTCTTAGGCAGATAAAAGCCCATAAGCAAAGCCACGCCTATAGCAATGTCGGTATAGCCGGAAAAGTCGGCATAAACCTGAAGCGAATAGCCAAAAATGGCAGATAAATTTTCGAATCCAGAAAACATCAAAGGATTGGCAGAGACTCTGTCGATAAAGTTCACCGCGATAAAATCGCCCAACACAATTTTCTTGATCAGGCCATTCAGGATCCAAAAGACTGCCATACCAAACTGCAAACGGGAAAGTCTGAATTCTCTGTAAATCTGAGGTATAAAATGTGAA
>JAQUTN010000081.1 GCA_028694375.1 Bacteroidales bacterium | reverse complement strand
GTTTGTCCCAAATATCCGCTTGCCAGGCAGGCAGAAGTACGAGCCGGCATCGAAGCCGGAGCTTACTGGGTAGACTGGGACTTGCGGGGTGATAATGAGTAACTAACTTTCTAACTAACTCGATTTATAACCTTTAAAACCATTTCTTATGAAAAAACTATTTACTTTTTTCTTGATTGTGGCTATTAGTGTCTCTTTTTCCGTTCAGGCTAAAAGTACGCTAGTCAAGACAGCCACCGAATTTTCGAATGCCTGGAGCGCTGCTACAGACGGAGACACCATTCTCTGCGCCCCGGGAACCTATGGCTTGGGTAAAGACAAATTGGTTTTTCCCGCCAACGGCATTATTACTGTTCGTTCTCAATACGAAGAACCCGATTCAATGGCAATACTTCAAATGCAAATGAAAGGATCCAATATCGAAGATGGAGTAATAGCCGGACTTGTTTTTGAATATGTGCATTTGCAGCATATTGATGCCAACAGGGACGACGGCCACATTATTTATTTCAACAAATTCTATGGGAACATTGCAGAATTGGTCTTTCGTCATTGCGAAGTGTCCGGTGGGGTACGCGGCTTATTCCGAAGCGTGAAGCCCGCCAACGTGGCTGCAACCGATTCCACCGAAGAAATTGTTTATAGCAGTTGTGGAGACGTGGAATATTTCGAAATGTCCGATTGTAAAGTTTCCTATACTTTTATCAAAAGTAATAACAACTGGCCCTTGATCTATTTTGGTCACCTGCCCATCGAAATGCACTTCCTGAGGAATACTTTCTATGACATGCCTTATATGAAGAGCATTTTCACCATGAATTATGCCGATACCGAACTGGGACGCAATGCTGAAATTACATTTGATAATAATACGGTCTGCGTTACCGGCCCCACCAACGGTTTGATTAATACCGGCACTTTCCTGGGACAGGAATCGGTTTTTAATTTCCATAATAACTTGTTATTGCTTCCCAACTGGGAAAATGACCTGAATCTTCACGATAGTTTGTATTCCGATCCCAAGATTGTCAGCTGCCGTTTTGGTATCATCAATGCATCACATAACCTGATCGAAGGTTACAGCCGCTGGGAATCAGGCCAGAATATCGATGCTGAAAGCGGCGAAGGTGCATTTATGGCCTTGGATACAATGCCTCAGTTCACTATGGCAGACAAGAATTTGTCCTGGTCTGATTTTCTGAATCCCGAAGGTGGTGATTATTCCTACATGTACAATATTCCTCTGGCAACTGCCGGCAGCGACGGTGGGCCCATAGGTGACCCCCGCTGGGTATTGACTTTTGATGACCCCAAAAACCTTACAGTAGTTGCTAATACTGAGGAAGCAGTTGTTACTCCGGCCATGGGTGTGTACGAAAGTGGATCAGAAGTAAGTGTTTCGGCTTCCGAAGTGGTTGGTTTTACCTTCAAAAACTGGCAGGATACCTTGGGCAATATAATATCGACAGAAAATCCTTATACCTTTAACATTACCTCCGACACCTATCTGGTGGCTTACTACGAAGAATTGCTCTCACGAGCCATCAGTGTGAAATTTAATGGCACCAATACCGCCACTTATAGCTTATCGCCGGCACAGGATGTCTATTATGTGGGTGATGAAGTAACTATTACAGTCAATGCACATTATCTGAACGACTTTTTGGGTTGGAGCGATGGTTCGACTGAACTTTCGCGCAGCTTTGTGGTCGCAAACGACACGACTATTACTGCCAACTTTAAGCAGTATCCTTATATGCTAGCCTGGGATTTCTGTCAGCTGACAGCCAACAACACCAGGTTCACGGCTCTCGAAGCCAATCATTACATAGATGAGGCCAACAAGGGTGTTATGGATTATGTGACAGGCGATACTATTGCTGCAGACTTCCAGACCCGGAACAATAAATTTGCTACCGAAGGGAAGGAATTGCATCATTGTGCTTTGAGGAGAACCCCGGCAGAAAACTTTGACAATCCCGATTATCTTTTTGTGAAATTCTCTACACTAGGCTATACCGATATTATGGTTAAGTCGGCTCTTGCCTCGGATAACTGCGTGCATTTGGTGCAAAAAATGCAGTATTCGCTCAACGGAACTGATTATATCGATTTTGCCGTTGATACCCTGCCTTCGGCCGAAGCAGACTGGAATCAGGTATGGTTCCCGCTGCAAGGCGTGCTGCCTCAGGAAGCCGAAAACCAGGAAGAAGTCTATGTTCGTTGGATTGCCGATCCTACGAGTGAAAGAGTAAAACTGGCTACTTTGGAAGAAGCTACTTTCGAGTACGCGTATATTTCGCAGATTGTGATTTTGGGAGATGATGGTAACGGCGGCGCTACATGGAGAGTAAGACCTTACGATTATTACCAGGCCGGCGACGTGGTCGAAGTTCCGGGTATAAAACTTACACTGGGCGGCGGAACCAACGTCTGGTCTGTCAGTGATTCAGTGTTTGTCTTTGACGGAGTGACTTATATTTCAGCTCTGAACGGCACCGTAAATCCGGTGGACGATAATAATAAAAAATTCTCATCCAGTGGTTTACCTCCTACAGTTGGTGCCTTCTATAAATTTGAGCCCAGTCAAGACGGAACACTTAAAGTTGCACTGGTAGTCAATGCCAACAAGACTTCTTTTATTATTGAAGACAATGTGGCATTGACCGATTACAATGCATTTAGCTTTACAGAAAAAACCTATGCCTCTCTTGATATAAATGTTACTGGCGGTAAAACCTATTACATGTTCAGTGAAGGTTCTAAAATGGGCATCATGGGTTTTGTGTACAATATTGCAGGAGGTCTCGAAAAACAGGAATTATCCACACAGATTTTTGCCAACAACGGCAGCTTGTTTGTAAACTTGAACAAAGTGGAATCTATCAGGGTATATGACCTGCTGGGCAGAACAGTAAAATCACTTGAACTGCGCGAAGGCCTGAACGAGATTAACGGCCTGAGCAAAGGTATTTACCTGGTACGTCTGGGATCGGAAACCATTAAGATCCAGCTGTAAACACATAGAACAGCTTGCTTACAAAGTTTAGAAATTGCGGACTTTTTCGTATCTTTGCAAGCTGAATAGCCTAAAGAGCAAGCCTTCACCCGAGGGAGGCTTGCTCTTTTTGAGCTTATAACAAACTCTTTATGAAATTATTTTACTATAAAATCAGTCTTATTTTCCTATTGTTTAGTATAGGCATATTGGCTACAATGGCCGAATCCACTCCTGCTTTTCCCGGAGCCGAAGGTTATGGCCGTTACGTAACCGGCGGTCGCGGAGGCACGGTGTACAAGGTGACCAATCTCAAGGACGACGGCTCGGTGGGTTCTTTGCGTTGGGCTGTAAATAAAAGCGGCACCAGGACTATTGTTTTTGATGTATCGGGCACCATTTATTTAAACAGCAACCTGAGCATTAAAAACGGCAACCTAACTATAGCAGGCCAGACTGCTCCGGGGGATGGGATATGTTTGAGAGATTATACTGTTCAACTGGATGCCGACAATGTTATTATTCGCTTTATGCGTTTCAGATTAGGTGATGTTACAGCCACCGAAAACGATGCTTTTTGGGGACGTCGTCGTTCAAACATCATTATCGATCATTGCTCTATGAGCTGGAGTACCGATGAATGTGCGTCATTTTACGACAACACCAATTTTACCCTGCAATGGTGTCTGATGTCCGAAAGCCTGAGAGTTTCTGTACACGGTAAGGGCACACACGGTTATGGTGGTATCTGGGGCGGAAAAGGGGCCAGTTTTCATCACAATGTGCTGGCTCATCACGACAGCCGCAATCCCCGTTTTTGCGGCAGCCGCTACTCTAACCAACCAGATCAGGAAAAAATAGATTTCCGCAATAATGTCATTTACAACTGGGGCAGCAACAGCGGTTATGCCGGCGAAGGCGGCAGCTACAATATGGTAAACAATTACTATAAATTCGGGCCTGCCACCAAATCGAATGTGAAAAGCCGTATTTTTCAACCCTGGCCCGATAACGGTGGAAATTCCCAACCGGCAGGGGTAACCGGGCTGTTTTATGTAACAGGTAATTATGTATACGGCAATGCTACTGTAACCGGCGATAATTGGCAGGGTATTCATCCCTCCAGCGGTACCACAGATACCTATCGTGCAGATACTGAATTTGATTTCCCTTTTACCACTACGCATACGGCTGGAAATGCTTTCGAAAAAGTCTTAGCCTATGCCGGAGCCAGTTTGGCGAGAGACACTATTGACAGCCGAATTATGGAAGAGATTCGCAATGGGAACTTTACCTATACCGGTTCCAAAGGCGGCACCAAGGGCATCATAGATTCGCAGGAAGACGTGGGAGGCTGGCCTGAATATCTTTCGGGATCTGCGCCACTGGACAGCGACAACGACGCTATTCCCGACGACTGGGAAGATATTTTGGGTCTGGATCCCACCGATGCTGCTGATGCTAAACTAAAAAACAGCGAAGGTTACACCATGCTGGAAGTCTACCTTAATTCGCTGGTGAGCAGTATTGTGAATAATCAAAATGCTGACGCCATTAATGCCCTGCCTGTAAATGAAGTCCTTGCGGACAAGCTGAATTTGCAAATTCTTGCAAGCAAAGAAGCCGGGATTCAAATCAGAGCCAATTCAGAGTTGGGAGGAATTCAGATCTACGATGTGACAGGCCGACTCAGATACAGTCTGGAACCAATCGGAAGCAATGAATGCCGTATTGATGCTTCGGAGTTGTCGCCCGGTATCTATGTATTGAGAGCTAAATCAGTTACAGGTAAAGAAGCTGTAGTCAAGATGCTCAGGCATTGATCTCAAAGTACAACAAAGGCTATCGGATAATAAGTAAGCCCAAAAGTATATAAACTTTTAGGCTTAACTTTTTTGCCAGATAAGCTCTGTTATTCCAGGAAACGACTCAGATGAGGCGGAATGTTGTAAGCCACATTTTGCCAGGCTACGCCCAACCTGTACAGGGGATCCTGCATCAGAGTTACCATGCGGTGGGGGCTGGGAATTTGTGTGCTGTATATACGCAGTTCTTTGTTGTCGGTGGTTCTGAAAATAATTTCTTCGCGCCAGTCGCCAAAGAGATCAGCACTCAAAGCCGGTGTAGCTTTGGTTCCGTTGTTGGAGATGCAATTTTCTGCTACAAACAGGGTTTCGAGTTGGTCTTTTTCCCAATTGTATTTTGCGACGTAATTACGGTCGAGCAGTTCGCGCAACAAGTCTCCGTCCCACCAAACAGCGAAATTGCAACTCGAGGGTGTGCGCTCTGAAATTTTCTCGCCTTTGCAATTGTACAAACCGGAAATGCCGCCACCGAAGACCCAGCATTCAGCCCCCCTGTAGCGCGGATCTATGTCGAAAGCTACCGCCCGTCCGGGACCCTGAACTTTTCGTTCCCTGGCTACAGTTTCTCTGTCGGTGGGAATGTTCCAGTAGATTTCTCCACTGCCGGCGTTGCGAAAGTTCATGCCGTAATCTCCAACCGGTTCTTGGGTGTTGAAGACTTCCAGTCCGAATCTTTCGGGGTCCAGGTCGCTCAGGTGCATGGCGTCAGCATGGCCTATTCCGGTAGTGTAGAGCCCTTTGCCGTTGTGATCTACGACCATGTTGCCGTAGACAATTTCGTCAAAACCATCCTGATCAACGTCAGCTACACTGAGGTTATGGTTGCCCTGGCCAGCGTAGGCCCTGTTTTCCGGATGTTTTGGATCGTGGCTGTCGAAAATCCAGCGTTGCTGTAATTTGCCTTCACGGTAATCCCAGGCTGCCAGTACTGAGCGGGAATAATATCCCCTGCACATCACCAGACTGGGCCTTTGACCGTCCAGGTATGCAATACAGGCCAGATAGCGGTCGGCCCGGTTGCCGTCTCCATCGCTCCAAATAGCTTTTAGTTGTGCTTTATCAGGAAATAAGGTGGAGGGATGCCGGGGCGGTTCGTAAGGAACTGTTACAAGTTCAGCTCCTGTTTGTCCGTCAAAGATGGTCAGGTATTCCGGCCCACTCAACAAATGCCCGCCGCCCTGGCCTTGGAAACGGCGGCCGGAGTTTGGATTAAATGGCAACGGCCCGGTTTCGGCTTTACTTCTCCAGTCGGCAGTAGAATCGCCCAGTACTTTGCCTTGTCCGTCTTTGGTGCCGTCGGCTGTCTTACAGGCAATCTCGGCTTTGCCGTCTCCATCCAGGTCATAAACCATAAATTGAGTATAATGGGCCCCCTCACGAATGTTCTTACCTAAGTCGATTCGCCATAAAAACTCTCCGTCCAGGCTGTAAGCCTCGAGTTTGGTTTGTCCGGTAAAGCCGTCATGGGAGTTGTCTCTGGGCCGCATCTCCTGCTTGACGATAATCTCGTATTGGCCGTCTCCGTCCAGATCACCTGTGGAGCAATCGCCCGGAACATGTCCTGGCAGCGTTTGTAATGATATGGAGATATAATTCATCCCCGCCCGGCCGGCTTTTAAGGTATAGCGACTGCCAGCTTCGGGATTTTCGTGTGTTAATCCAAGGGCCTTGATCCAGTAGCTGCAATCGGTTCCTGCATCGTAGTCTTTGTCTGTAAAATTGCAACCCTCTTTGGGTCCTGCCTCGAAAATCAACTTATAATGGCCTTCTTTATCTTGTTTATACAATTCAAAGGCCTGATTTGGTTTGTCCGACAAGAGTAAGCGCCAGGATAAAAAGGCTTTGTTGCCTGTAATGGCAGTCGCCATGAGCCCACGGTCCAATTGCTCTGTTTGACGTTCTGAGAGATGGCCTTGGTAAGAATATGTGGCGGCCCGGCAGGCCGGGATTTTAAGCAGTATTCCGCTCATCAGAAAAAGAATCGTCAGCAGTCGTTTATTCATGTAAAGTTCTTTTGAAGCTTATACGTTTTACAAAGATAAGATTTTTGCTCATTCATGCCTTTTTTTGTTTACTTTTGCGACAAAAGTTCAACTATGCCCGAAGAAAAATTGATATTGCGTACCGAAAATCTGGTCAAGAGATATCGGAAACGTACTGTGGTAGACAGGGTATCCATCGAATTGCATCAGGGAGAAATTGTTGGTTTGCTTGGTCCCAACGGCGCAGGCAAAACCACCACTTTTTATATGACCACCGGCCTGATAGTGCCCAACGAGGGCCGTATTTTCCTTGGAGAGGTGGATATCACCGATTATCCTGTGTATAAAAGGGCCCAGGCCGGTATTGGTTACCTGGCCCAGGAACCTTCTGTGTTTCGCAAAATGTCGGTAGAAGACAATATCTTGTCGGTGTTGGAAATGACAAAAATGAGCCGGGCGGAACAAAAAGAAAAACTCGAAAGCCTTATTGCCGAATTCCATCTTGAAAAAGTACGTAAAAACATTGGCGACCGCTTGTCTGGTGGAGAAAGACGTAGGACAGAGATTGCCCGTTGCCTGGCAATCAGCCCCAAATTCATTATGCTGGATGAACCTTTTGCTGGTGTTGATCCCATTGCGGTAGACGATATTCAACAAATTGTGGCAGGACTGGTAACCAAAAATATTGGTATTCTGATCACCGACCATAACGTACGGGAAACCCTGTCCATTACTGACAGGGCCTATATGTTGTTCGAAGGTAAAATTAATTTTCAGGGCAGCCCCGAAGAATTAGCTTCCAACGAGATTGTTCGCCGTAAATACCTGGGTGTGAACTTTGAATTAACCCGAAAAAGAAAAGCTGTCCATCCCTCAGCAAGGGAAGCAAGCCGGACAGAATAGCATAACACTCCTTTTTATACAAAAGAATCGCCGAATTTAAGCTGGGCATCAATGACATACTGGCGAATTTCCTGTTCGTCTTCTTTTTTGCAAATCATCAGTACATTGTCCGATTCGGCCACAATATAACCATCAATTTTTTGTACCACAGCCAGTTTGCCTTCGGGTAGGGTGATAATATTGTTGCTGCTTTCGTAACACAGGGCTTTACACTTAAGGATTACGTTGTTGTTTTTATCTTTAGGCGATAGCTCGTGCAAAGAACCCCAGGTTCCCAGGTCGGACCAGCCGAAATTTCCCTCCTGCACATAAACATTGGGGGCTTTTTCCATTATACTGTAGTCAATGGAAATATTGGGGCAGGACGAGAATATTTTTTCAATAAAATCGGCCTCTTTGGGCGTATTGAACAAATGTTTGCCGGAACTGAAAGTAGAATGTATATCCGGCAGAAATTCTTCAAAAGCCTTTAAAATACTTTGTACATTCCAAAGAAAAATCCCCGAGTTCCATAAAAATTCTCCGCTTTCCACAAAAACTTGAGCCAGCTCCAGATTGGGCTTTTCGGTAAAAGCTTTGGCTTTGGTGAAGGATGCTATAGTTTGATGTCCTTTTTGAATATAACCGTAACCGGTTTCCGGGCGATTGGGTTTAATACCTATAGTGAGCAGCACTTCGTTTTCTTTCACAAATTTAAGCCCCTCGCTGATGTGCTCAAGAAAATCATCCTCTTTTAGAATGACATGGTCCGAGGGAGCAACCACTATATTGGCTTTGGGATTGA
>JAQUTN010000080.1 GCA_028694375.1 Bacteroidales bacterium | reverse complement strand
AATACTTAAAACAGCTGTCAGAACAAGAAAGTGTTTTTTCATAGTGACAAGATTAGTTATTTAAAAAATGCTTTATGCAGCAAAGATAATTTTTTTCTCTAAACACAGCAAGCCTGAAGGGCTTTCATGGCTGTTTCCAGCACAGAGCGGGGACATGCAATATTGATGCGCATATGTTGTTCACCTCCAGGTCCGAAAATACTACCTTCGCTAAGTCCCAATCCGGCTTCATGTACCAACTTATGTTGCAAGTCTTTGTGTTCCAAACCCAAGGCCGAAAAATCCACCCAGACCAAATAGGTAGCCTCGTGGCGATAAAGCCTGAGAGACGGCAACTGATGCGAAACAAAATCAGTTAAATAGTTCAGATTCCCATTTAAATAGTCCAACAAAGCATTTAACCAAGCCTCTCCTTGTGTATATGCTGCTTCCAGAGCTACATCTCCAAAGGTATTACCCAAATTAACATGTAAAGCTTCCTGGCTGATTCCGCAAAAAGCTTTTCGCAAAACAGCATTTGAAATTATAGCTTCCGAACTGGCCATCCCCGCCAAATTGAAGGTTTTGCTGGGAGCCATAAAAGTGATTGTATTGCCGGCAATTGAAGAGCCCAGGCTGGCCATAGGTGTATGCACGTGGCCTGCCATAATCAAATCGGAGTGAATTTCGTCAGAAACCACCAGACAACTGTATTTCAGGCATAATTCGCCCAATTTTTGCAAGTCTTCTTTAGTCCAGCTTCGGCCGACAGGATTGTGAGGATTACACAATAAAAGTATTTTGGCCCCCAACTTCAATTTTTCTTCCAAATCGGCAAAATCTATGCTGTATTGATCCTCTTTCAGGATAAGATTATTGTATAGCAAAACCCTGTTTTGTCTTTCGACCACATAATAAAAAGGGTGATAAACAGGAGGTTGTACTATGATTTTGTCACCGGGCCGGCTAAAGGCCTGCACAGCCATGGCCAGACCCGAAACCACACCCGGACTGAAACAAATCCAGTCCTTTTCTATCTCCCAGGCATGCCGTCTGCGCATCCAGCCCATAATGGACTGGTAAAAAGCATCACTATGGTTGAAATAACCAAAAACCGGATGTTCCAGGCGTTTTTTTATGGCCTGAATCACAACATCGGGGCAAGGAAAATCCATATCGGCCACCCAAAGCGGCAATACGTCTTCGCGGCCAAAGATCTGAGCACAAGAATCGTGTTTCAGGCTGTTGGTGTTGTGTCTGTCAATAATTTCGTCAAAATTCGGCTTCATCTCCTCTGTAACTTATTCTTTGACCTTGGCAGCAATAGCACTGATATGGGCAGGCGTACTGCCGCAACATGCGCCAATGATATTCGCCCCGGCTGCAATCAAGTCAGGAACGAAAGCGGCCATTTCTTCGGGAGTTTCGGGAAAAATAGTTTTGCCCTCTTTATAAATTGGCAGGCCTGCGTTGGCCTGAATCAAAACCGGAATCTCCTGATTCACTCTGCGAATTTCGCGTACAATGTCGATCATCCCTTTGGAACCGTTACCGCAATTACTACCTATCACCGATGCTCCTGCTTCGATCAGGGCTTGAATCATATCGGAGGGCGAAATTCCCATCATGGTTCTGTAGCCGCCGCCGGCCAAAGCATCAAAAGTCATGGTACAAAGTGCTTCCATACCTGTTTTTACTGCTGCGCGAACAGCAATCACGGCCTCTTCCAAATCGGTCATAGTTTCGACCACTATGGCATCGGCCCCTCCTTCTTTGAGAGCCTGGCATTGTTGCTGAAATACTTCGAACATTTCTTCGGGACTAAGCTCTCCCATCATTAAAAATTTACCCGTCGGGCCCACCGATCCCAGCACAATTTTGTCCGGGCCGGCAGCCTCTCTTGACAGAGCAGCCGCAGCACGATTGATTTCATAAACCCGTTCGGCTAAACCGTAATAAGCCAATTTGCAGGAACTACCGCCAAAACTGTTGGTTTCGGTCATGTCCGCTCCGGCTTCTATATAACTGCGTGCAATGTCGCTGACCGCTTCGGGATGGTCGATGTTCCACAGTTCCGGGCAAGTGCCGGCTTGCAGGCCTTTGGCCTGCAAAAGGGTTCCCCAGGCTCCATCGGAAACCAGGTATTTTTGCTTTTTGAGTAATTCAAGTATTTTTCCCATAGTATGTTCGATCTACGGACAAAAATACAGTAAAAATTCAGAATCAGTGAGAAAATTCAGGATTAATCAAAGCGAATGGCTTTTACCGGGCTAATTCTGGCTACAAGAGCCGAAGGCCCCAGTATCATGAGCAACGAAGCCAGTAAAGTACCCAGATTGAGCAATAAAATATACCAGAGATTTAATTCTATGGGAACGGCATCGATGTAGTACACCGCAGGATCTAGTTTGAGGAAACGGAAAAAATATTGCAACAGGCATAATCCCAGGCCCAACAAATTGCCCCAGAACATACCCTTGCCGATTAAAAACGACGATAGATACAAAAAGACCTTGCGAACCGAAATATTGTCTGCCCCCATAGCCTTGAGCATACCAATCAGGTTGGTGCGTTCCAGAATGAGGATAAGCAAGCCGGAAATCATATTAAAACCCGATACAAAAATCATCAGCACCAGTATCAGCCAGACATTCATATCCAGCAGATCAAGCCAACCGAACATGTCGGGATTCAGGTCGTACACCGATTGTAGCATGTAGGCATTGCCTTGCAGGTTCCCTGTTTGAAACAACAATTGATACACCTCGTTCTCTACCTGAGGTAAATCCCTTATATTATCAATAAAAATCTCAAGGCCGCCTGCCTGATGACTTTCCCAGGCATTCAGCCGGACAATTTGCCTGTCGTCGACCAAGGCAAACACCTTGTCAAACTCCGAAAAATGGGTTTCAAAGATTCCACACAGCTCCCATTGGCGGGTGTATAATTGTTCGTCCCGGGTAAAATAACAGAGCAATTTATCGCCCGGTTTCAATTTCAGGCGGCGGGCTATTTTGCCGGAGAGCAAAACCTGATCAGAAGGCAGGCTGTCGTTAAGCTCTGGCAAAGAGCCTTCCAACAGGTAGCGTTCGAGGAAATCCCAATCAAAATCCCGCCCAAATCCTTTAAAAACAATGGTTTGAAAAGAATCCCGGGTTTTAATAATTCCAGGCTTGGTAGAAAAACGCTGTACATGATATACTCCGGAGACAGACCTCAGTTGTTCGGGCAAGTCTTCGGGCAGCTCCATGGCTGCCATCTCGTAGGAATAATTCGATTGGTAACTGGTAACCTGAATATGAGAACTCAGGCCAATGATGTTTTTTTCAACCTGACGCTTGAATCCTACCACTACAGCCACAGCTATCAACATCACCGCCAGGCCTACGGCAATCCCCAGAGTGGCTATGCGTACGGCCGGCCGTGAAACTTGCTTTTGATCTTCGGTCTTGAAGAACAAGCGTTTGGCAATAAAATACTCTACACTCAATATTCAGTCTTTATGGACATTTTCTTAGACGGCCTCCAAGCCTTGTTTAACGAAATCAAATGCTCCGACCGGGATATATTTCCAGCGCCTTTTCCAAAAGCATCATAGCCGTAGCCAGATCATCCTTGTTCAGAACATAGGCCAGCCTCACTTCGTTCCTACCCACATTGGGGGCTGAATAAAAGCCCGATGCCGGAGCAATCATGATGGTTTTATGATCGTATTCAAAACTGTCCAGCAACCAGGCGCAAAAACGATCTGCATCGTCAATGGGTAAACGGGCCACGGTATAAAAAGCCCCCATAGGCATGGGCGAATAACAACCGGGAATTTTGTTAATGGCCTCAATCATGAAATTTCTGCGCGACAGGTATTCATCGTAGACTTCATCCATGTATGTTTCCGGAGCGTCCAAAGTGGCCTCGGCCACCAACTGGCCAATCAAGGGCGGGCACAAGCGAGCCTGACAAAACTTCATCACATTTTTGCGGACCTGTACATTTTTACTGATAAGCGCTCCAATGCGAATACCGCATTCACTGTAGCGCTTGGAGACCGAATCAATCAAAATCACATTGTCGCGTATGCCTTCGAGATGAAAAGAGGATATATGTGGAGCCCCGGTATAGCAAAACTCCCTGTATACCTCATCCGAAAATAAATACAAATCGTACTTTTTAACCAAGTCACGGATGTCCTCCAACTCCTTGCGATTGTATAGATAGCCGGTGGGATTGTTGGGATTGCTTATCAGAATTGCCCTGGTACGCGGGGTAATCATCTTTTCGAATTCTTCGGCGGCCGGCATGGCAAAGCCGTTTTCAATGTTCAGCAAAAAAGGCCTGATTACTGCACCGCAAGAGACGGCAAAAGCTGTATAATTGGCATAGGCCGGTTCAGGAACAATGATTTCGTCTCCAGGGTCCAGGCAGGCCATCATGGCGAAGAGCACGGCTTCGGAACCTCCGGAAGTAATTATGATATCCTCTGTATCAACATCGATGTGAAATTTTTGATAATAGCCGGCCAACTTTTTACGCAAACTCAGCAAGCCTTCGCTGGGAGTATATTCCAAAATGGAACGATCAATGCTTTTCAAGGCATCCAGAGCTACCTGCGGGGTCTTGATATCGGGCTGACCTATGTTGAGATGATAGATTTTGACTCCTCGGGCAATAGCCTGCCTGCTTAGAGGAACCAGCTTACGGATGGGCGATTCGGGCATTAAAGCTCCGCGACGTGATGAAATTGGCATAAAAGTATAGCTTGTTAATGAAGCTGCAAATATAGTATGTTTCCGGGATTCCTGCTCAATAAGCCTTGTGCTTTTAGTTCTGATTATTTTTAGTTGCCAGTCTTGAAGCTGCTTTTTTGGCTGCTTCCTTTATAAGCTCTTCTCCGGGCACCTTGCCTCCCTGCATCAGAAATTTACCGTCACAAATAACACTGTCTATGCAGGAACTGTCTGCCGAATAGACCCAATTCGAAAGCAAATCGTAGCAAGGCAGCATTCTTACATCGTTCAAGTTAATAATCAAAGCGTCAGCCAGTTTGCCCTGGGCAATCTCACCGGCATCCAGGCCATAGGCCCGAGCTCCGTTCAGAGTGGCCCAACGAAAGACTTCATCAACTTTCAATACTTCGCTGCCGTAATGTACTTTGGCCAACAAAGCTGCAATCTTCATTTCTTCGCGCATATCCAGGTTGTTGTTGGACGAACAACCATCTGTACCCAGGGCTATGTTTAATTTCTTTTCGATTATCTCTGCGCTGCGAAATACTCCGGAGCCCAGTTTCATGTTGGAGCAGGGATTATGCACCAGCCAGACCCCTCTGTCTCTGAGCAAATCCAATTCGTAATCGTCAGCGTGTATGACGTGAGCTGCCACTGTATCAGGCCCCAGCAAGCCTAAATGATCGAGCCAGCGCACAGGGCTCATGTCGTGAGCCGCTATACAATCCTGCACTTCCTGCCGGGTTTCGGCCAAATGAGTATGAATAATCAGGGAACGTTCCCTGGCAATAGCCGCAAGACGCTTAAACAAATCTGCACTTACGGTATATACAGCATGAGGCGTAATGGTAATCTGCACGCGTGAAGAAGTTTCGGGGAGATTTTCGAGAAAACGCAAGCCCCGTTCCACGTATTTTGAACCGTTACTTTCCAGAAAAGTAACGCCAATGGCAGCTCTTATACCCATCTCTTCCACAGCCCGGATAGTAACCGGCACATTAAAATACATATCGCTAAAAAACACCGTTCCCGACTTAATCATTTCCAGAATGGCCAGACGGGCGCCTGCATATAAATCTTCGGCTTGCATTTTGGCCTCCAGGGGCCAGATTTTGTCCTGTAACCATTCCGTTAAAGGCATATCTTCGGCACAACCTCTCAGCAAAGACATAGCTGCGTGGGTATGCGCATTATAGAAAGGGGGAATCAGAGCCTTGTCCCTGCCATCGATGAGTAGATCGGCCGGTGAATCGATGTTTTCTCCGATGCGTGTAAAGCGGTTACCTTCGATCAGAACATCCTGAGGCTTATGGTCCAGCAATATATTTTTTATTAAAATACTTTTCATAGGAATCAATTTTGAGCAAACAAGTGATCTATTTCGTTAGATATCATAGCCTTACTTCGACAGATATCAAGTAATTCCTTTTCTAGTTCAGCCGGAGGTTCAATCATCGCCTTTGCCTCAGGGTGCTTGAGTAAGTATTCAGCTCCCCGGTTGTGCAGGGCCATGGTAGCCTCTAGATAACACAAGCGGGTAGGTTCATCCAGTATAAAATTCAGCGTTTTCTTATGCATCAACACTCTCGAGGCTGGAACAGAGGGGCCAAATTCATCTTCCACTCCCATATTGGCAAACAGAGCCTCCGATTGCTGCCAGGCTTCGGGCGGACAATCTGCCTGAAAAGAAGCCATTCTGCCTGTGGCCATCACTACGGCATAAGCGTTTTTTACCGCCCTTCCCACTGCCTGAGAATCGCTAAAAGAAATACATTCGGCCTCCACAGCAGGCAAGCCTTGATCAGTCTGTTCAGGATCACTCACCAAAGCGACAAGAGCTCCCAACTTGCGAGCATGGATGGCAATACCCCTACCTACTTTGCCGCTGCCGAAGATCACCAGTTTGCGCTCCTTCCATTGATCATAGCCCAATTGTTTCATGGCTCTGAAATACGCCTCCCCAGTTCCCAAAAGGGTTTCGATTTGTTTAATCTTTCCGTTATCAGCCAGAAAAACTCTTTTATTGAGGGCCTTATATTGCTCAAAGCCGCTGCGGGTCAATTCCACATAGCCCAGTCTTGATTTCCAGTGCGAAAAAGAAGCCGCACAATCCAGAATCAAATCCAGATCCATAGCCGCTTGTTTGTTGTGCAACAGGGGTATGCCTGCAGATCGGAGTAAATCTTTGGCCCTGGAATCATAAGCTATCGTATCGGACAAACCCACATACAAAGTAGCTCCTGCCTTAATCAAGGCAAGATGTTTAAGTAGGGTATTGATAAACAACGGAGTAGCGTCCAGCAATTGGAGGCCGCTGAAGGGTTTCCGGACAGCCCAGGCAGCCATCTGCTCATAAAGAACAGGGTATTCGTTTGGATCATACCTTTCTATCAGTATGCTTTCCAGGTATTCCGTGCGATAATCAGCAATCATAGCTTGGCTTTTGAAAACGCAAATATACAAAACTTCGTCGCTGTACTAAAAATATGTATTTTTACAGGCTATTAATTCTGGCATCATGAAACACAACTTCCTGTTATTATTGCTGGCCGGCCTGTTGTGGCCTGCTGCACCCTCAGCACAAAGCCTGGCCAGTCAGGTCTTGTCTTTCGACACCGACCAAATGTTCAACAAATACCTGCTTCTGACTGTATATGAACAATACCTGCAACGCGATGCTTTCTTTTACTCCGATTTCAGCACCGATGAAGCCCGGGATTACGGCAACAAAGCCAAACAAGCATATATGGAATTACTCGGGCCTCTGCCCCGGCGCACAGCACTCAATGTGGAGCTCTGCGGCAGCCATGATTTCGGAGCCTTCAGGCTGGAAAAAATCATTTATCAAAGCAGCCCCAACCGCCGGGTCACCGCCAATCTTTATCTGCCCGATCAAAACGGGAAGCATCCGGTAGTGCTGATGCTTTGCGGACACGGAGCCCAGGGCAAACAAATGCAGTTTTACCAGTTCCAGGCCTCTTTGTATGCCGCCAACGGCATAGCCACCATGGTAGTCGACCCTCCCGGTCAAGGCGAACGTTTTCAGCTAATTGACCCCGAGGGCAACAATCCTGCCAGGGGCGGCAGCGGCACCAACGAACATACCCTCTTACTTATGAATTCACTGATTGTGGGCGAATCAATGGTCAAAGATGAATTATGGGATAACCTGCGAGCCATCGATTACCTGCACAGCCGGTCAGATATCGACACAAGCAAAATAGGCTGTTTCGGTTTTTCGGGAGGAGGCACCCAGGCAGAATACCTACTTGCCTTTGATGCACGAATCAAGGTGGGAGGCATCGGGGGCTATTTCACACAAAGACGAAGAAGCATGGAAGTCATCGCTCCACAGGACGGCTGTCAGCATTTACCCGGAGAAGGCCTCAAAAAGCTGGAACAGGTGGATTTTGTCTCGGCTTTTGCCCCCAAACCTCTGCTTATAATCAACGGAGCCTACGATTTTGTAGACCGCATAGGAGCCGAAGCCGGCTACAGAGAACTCAAAAAACTCTATGCTGCTTATGAGCTACAGGAACAAGTACTCTTATACACCGGAGACGACGGCCACGCCTTTGGAACTGAAAAACAGAATCTGGTGCTGGCCTGGTTCCTCAAATACCTCTGTAACAAAGAGCAAAAAGGCGAGACTTTTTGTCATACTGCAAATAAGGCAGATTATGCTGCGGTGGTAGCTTTTGCCGGAGAAATGGGTTTGGAGTCTGCCTTTAGCTTTGAACCTATCCCTGCCGGGCAAATGCGCTGTACGCCCGAGGGGAATTTAAGCAGCTATATTTCAAAGGGCGAGCTGTTGACTCCGGCACGCAATCAGCAAATCTGGCAAGAGCAAGCCGCTCTTAGAGCGGACTTTCTTACATTAAAACCCGAAGTTCAAAACAGACAAGTTGTTATATT
>JAQUTN010000079.1 GCA_028694375.1 Bacteroidales bacterium | reverse complement strand
TGCCTGTCGAGGAGCAACTTGCCAACTTGTACCTCATGCAAAGTCTTATCTCACGGCATACTGTGCATCGCTGGGCATACAATTTTATGGATAAACTGCAGCACATCCGTCAGATTAATATCGAAAACATCAAGAAGAGGCTGGTAGGGCAAACCGCCGAGAGGCTGCGAAGATTCTATAACAAATCCCGCAAACGTCTCTTCATTCTCGATTACGACGGAACTTTGTCGGCCTTTTTTCAACATCCTGAAGATGCGCGCCCCACCAAAGCCATACTCAAAACCCTGGAATTACTCAGCTCGGATGAACGCAACAAAATAATTATCAGCAGCGGCAGAGATCACGAAACCCTGGAGCGTTGGCTGGGTCATTTGCCTTTGGATATGGCTGCCGAACATGGTGTGTTTTTCAAAGAAGATGGCTTATGGAGCAAGAACGAAGAGAATCGTAAGGTCTGGGATGCTGAGATTTTGCAGATTTTACAGACTTTTATTGACAAAACACCCGGTTCGCGTCTCGAAATAAAAGAAACTGCTTTGGTGTGGCATTACAGGAATGTGGATGCCTGGCTGGCCGGCCTGCGCGAGCAGCAGTTACTCAGTTTATTGATTGAACCCTGTGCCAGACAAAAATTGCAAATTATGAGGGGAAATAAAATCCTCGAAATAAAATCACCCATCTTCACCAAAGGGACTGCTGCAAAACGTTTTCTCAAAAAAGATAAATATGATTTTGTGCTGGCCATGGGCGATGATACTACCGACGAAGACACTTTCAGGGCTTTGCCCAAAACGGCACATACCATCAGGATAGGCTCGGTGTCGGAAGTTGCCAGGTATTACCTCTATAAACAACAAGAAGTGCTGCCTTTCCTTGATTTCCTGCTCGAAAAATCAGGGACGAAGAAATTGTGACAAGCTTTTTTCTTCGGTAAACAACATGGCTGTATTGATCAAGGCAAGATGGGAATAAGCCTGAGGAAAATTGCCCAATTGTTCTTTGGTTTCAAAATCAAGATCCTCGCTGTATAACATCAGATGATTGGCGTAGGAGAGTAATTGCCTGAATAAATTCAGGGCTTCCTCTTCGTTCCCGGTGACGTATAAGGCGCGGATCATCCAAAAAGTGCAAATAGTAAAAGCGGATTCCGGTTTTCCAAAATCATCGTGATTTTTGTAACGATACAACAGACCCTTGTGCATTAAGTGTTTCTTGATTGCTTGCACCGTTTTTTGGTATCTGGGATCTCTTCCCTCAATAAACCCATAACTTTCCATCAAAAGCAGCGAAGCGTCCAGTTCTGAATTTTCGTAAGTCTGCGAAAAACTTTGAATATCTTCTTTCCAGGCCCGGGAGAAGACCTCTTGCTGTATTTCGTCTGCCAGGGCTTGCCAGCGCTCGGCATAATGGATTTCATTTGAAATTCTGGCTACACTTACAGCCCTGTTTATGGCCACCCAGCACATCACCTTTGACAAGACAAAATGACTCTTTTCTCCCCGGATTTCCCAAATGCCGTTGTCGGGTTGTTGCCAGTCTTCGCGGACCGATTTTACGATATTCTTGACCACTTCCCACATATCCTCTATCTGGTTGAGTGTGCCGGGAAAATACATATAGTAATGGTAAATCACATCCATCAGATAGCCCAGAGCGTCGTTTTGTTTTTGTTTATAAGCTGCGTTGCCAATTCTGACCGGCCTGGAGCCTTTAAAGCCATCAAGATGATTCAAGGTCTCTTCTGTCAATTGGCGTTCACCGCGGATGCCGTACATTATCTGAAATGTCTCGCCTTTGTTGCGGAGTATGCTGTGAATAAAGTCCATAAATCGGCTGGCTGCTCCCTGGTGTCCCATGGACATAAGGGTTTCGATGGACATGGAGGCATCGCGCAACCAACAAAAACGATAATCCCAGTTACGGACATCTCCTATGGTTTCGGGCAGACTGGTTGTGAGTGCGGCCAAAACGGCACCACTTTGCTGGTAGGACATCAACTTGAGTACCAGCATACTGCGTTCAATTTCTTTGTTGAATAGACTGAATTTCTTGGAACGGCTGGTCCAGTTGAGCCAATATACCTTGGTTCGCTCGTAGTCTAATCTGACTCTGGGCAGGTCTATTGTGACTAATTTTTGATTGTAGGATACCAGCAAAAAGGCATCGTCTTCCAGAACAAAGCTCTTTTCGCTCAGAATATCGTCGTAGTCGAGATTGGAGTATAAATAGATAGTATCCCTGGTGTTGGCTTCGGAGACTGTTTTTACATAGGTTTTTCCGCTGCGGTGACTGACTTTGCCCGAAGCGTAATTCAATTTAGGACGGTAGCGTATCTTGAATTTGGGTTTGCCGCTACGTAAACGGATGTAACGATATAACTCGGGTGGTAAATAATATTCCTGGTATTCGTATATTTTGTATCTGGGCATAAAATCCAGTACCTCAAACGAACCCTCTTTACTTTCGAACAGGGTGGAGAGTATGTTGGTATGTTCTATGTACTGCTGACTTATGCTATACTCATCGTCAACGCTAAAACAAAGGCAACCGCCTTTTTCTTTGTCCAGCAAAGCTGCGAATATGGAGGGAGAGTCAAAATCGGGAAAACACAACCAATCGATACTGCCTTCAGCGGAAATCAAAGCTGCAGATCGACAGTTTCCAACAGCTCCGTAATCAAGGTTTCCCATAAAAGTGAATGTCTTTTTTATATTTACAAACAAATATAGGCTTCTTTCTTCTTATAAGAAAGTTTGAGCCATTTCATTAAAATTATTTATTATTTTTGCATCAAATCTACATTTTGCATTGAGTATGAACGAAATAAAAAAGGGATTAAAGGTTCCTGAACCGACGCTCAGGCGACTGCCCTGGTACCTGGCTTTTCTTAAAATGGCAGCAGCCCAGGGAGATACCCGTATATCGTCCACTCAGATCTCCAGAGCCATCAATGTGAGTGCTCCGCAGATTGCCAAAGATCTATCCTGTCTCGAAATAAGCGGCAAGACACGAATAGGTTACGATGTACAGTTGTTGATCTCTGTACTGGAGCAATATCTGGGCTTTACCAAAGTGCATAAAGCTTTTTTGTTCGGG
Organism: Bacteroidales bacterium; assembly: GCA_028694375.1. GTDB lineage: Bacteria > Bacteroidota > Bacteroidia > Bacteroidales > UBA1402 > UBA1402. Next base: position 5,523 of record JAQUTN010000079.1, on the reverse strand, counting down.
GTGGGCAATCTGGGAGCTGCCTTGTTGCACGACAAAGGGCTTTCGCAGTTCGGACTGGAAATTCTGGCCGGTTTCGATGTCAATCCCTGGGTGGTTGGCTCCGCCATACAGGGCATACCGGTTTACCATATCCGTGATTATCCCGATATTCAGGCTAAGACCAATGCATCTATCGGTATTTTGACCGTTCCTGTGCAAAAGGCCCAGGAAGTGGCCGAAGAAATAGTGCAAGGCGGCATACGGGCCATCTGGAATTTTACCCCTTTCAGGATTCACATCCCCGAAGATATTGTCATACAAAACACTTCCATTTATGCCCACTTGGCGGTAATGTTCAACCGGATGGAAAACAAGCTCTGAGAAGGAATGAAGATTATTGCTGTCGGGATGAATTATCTCCCCCATATTCAGGAATTGAATTCGGAAAGGCCCGAAGAACCGGTTCTTTTCTTAAAACCCGATTCGGCTCTCTGTTCCGATAAGCAGCCTTTTTTTCTGCCCGATTTCTCGCAAGAGATTCATTACGAAACAGAATTGGTGGTGAAGATAAGCAAGTTGGGCAAAAATATAGCCGAGAAATTTGCCCATCGCTATTACGACGAAATCAGCCTGGGATTGGACCTGACTGCCCGCGATCTGCAAAGAAATTTAAGAGCCCGCGGACTGCCCTGGGAAATCAGTAAGGGATTTGACCAGTCGGCCGTTGTGGGACATTTTATACCCAAGGATCGTTTTGAAAATATTCAGCAATTGCATTTCAGGCTCGATCTGAATGGAAAAACAGTACAACAGGGCTCTACCGCCGAAATGTTGTTTGGAGTAGATCGGATTATTGCGTACGCCAGTCGTTTCTTTACCCTGAAAACCGGCGATTTATTCTTTACAGGCACTCCCTGCGGAGTGGGGCCTGTACACAAAGAAGATCATCTCGAGGCCTGGCTCGAAGGTGAAAAGATGTTGCATTTAAGGGTGAAATGACAATAGAGTGAATGATTTTCCGTTTCTTCTCTATTGGATAGCATCGAAACCTCATGAAACTATATAAGGCGATTTTAAGCTTAATTCTTAGCTGCATTATCACATCTTCTTATGCACGCAGCCTCGACTGGCAGTACAGTGTTACTGCCCAGGGCGACAGGCTGTGGTCTTTTGAGGGAGCTGTGCAGATAGAGGAGGAGGGTTTGCCGCTTTATTCCGAAACGTATCTTCCCGAACGGGATTTACAAAACATAGAGATCAGGTTCCCGGTGTGGGAAGAAATCAAAGGCAAAGATATACAGGCTTTTAAGTCTCTTTTGGGGAAATTTCCCGACAGCCTGGACTTGCATATCAACAAAGGAATTCAGCGCAAACAAGCTGTCTGGGATTTGTATTTTTATCCATTCCTCCGCAAGAACGGACGTTACTACAGGTTACTCTCATTTGAATGGGCTTATATCAGGGAAACTGCTGCCGGTCTGCTGAATAAGGATCGGCAAGACGATACTCCCAGTTTTGTTTCCTTGTTGTCGGGGCAACAGGCTTCGATGTCACCGGGGCTGCGCTATGCCGAAAACTCCAGGTTGAGCAGCGGAAAATTCGTAAAAATCAGTGTCGAAAACACAGGCATCTACAAGCTCAGTTTCGAGGATTTGCGCAAAATGGGCATAGATCCGGCCAAAGTACAGTTGTACGGTTACGGAGGGCAGTTACTGCCCGAGGATTTCACTAAGCCCTACTTAGATGATTTACCCGAACTCTCGTTTTACAAAGACGAGGAGCAAGGCTATCTGTTGTTTTATGCTTTAGGCCCCTTGTCCTGGAATTACGAGGCTTCCATAGGGCTGTTTACTCGTTTGAACAACCACTATTCAACCAAAGGCTACTATTTTGTAGGGGAACGCTCCGAAGGAAGCAGGCCCATAGAGGAACTGGCTTCTTCGGTTCAGGAACCTAATGTTGAGGTCAGAGCTTACACCGCCTACAGATTGCACGAAAAGGATCTTTACAATCTCGGTGCCACAGGCAGGGAATGTTATGGCGAAGATTTAATGAGCAATCCCGATCTGAGTCTGAATTTTTATTTTGATAATATCCTTAGCGGAGAACAGGCCGGTTTAGTGGCCGAAACGGCAGCACGGAGTACGCTTTCGGGAACCACCCGCCTCTACGTCGATAACAACTACCTGGGATCGATGAATTATTCGGCTGTTTCAACAACCGACTCCTATACTTATGCCCGGGGCAGCAGCCTTTCTAAAAGCTTTCTGCCTCAGGATAACAATATTCAGGTCAGGTTGCAATACGACAGTAAGGGGGTGTTGCCCAAAAGAGCTCATTTGAATTATGTGGCAATCAATGCCCGTTGCAGTTTGGTATTAAACTCGGCCTCTCTGGCTTTCAGAGATCCCAAAAGTCTGGGCAAAGGCAAAGTCAGTCGTTTTCACCTTGAGTCGGCCGATGCCTTTACCCGTGTTTTTGAAATAGGCAAAACCGGCAGCATGAAGCAAGTAAGCGGTGAACTTAAAGGAACTGAATATCAATTCATCGTGCCCACCGACAGCTTGAGAGAATTTGTGGCTGTAAACCTCAAAGGTAATTTCCCCAAACCGCTCATAGAAGGGCAGGTGCCTAATCAAGATTTACATGCCTTGCCGGCTCCTGATTTTGTAATCATAACACATCCCGATTTTGTTGTCGAAGCACAAGAACTGGCTCAGGCGCATCGTGACTACGACAAGCTAGGTGTGCTTGTGGTCACTACCGAACAGGTTTATAACGAGTTTTCATCGGGCACACCCGATGCTACAGCTTATCGCCGTTTTTTGAAAATGTTTTACGACCGGGCAACAAGTACAGAGGACATTCCGCAATCACTTTTGTTGTTTGGAGACGGAGTGTACGATAATCGTTTGCTAACGGCTGCCTTTTCCTCGGGGATTTCGAGTCCCAACAAGATTCTGACTTTCCAGTCCAAAGAAAGCCTCGAAGGGACATCTTCTTATGTGACCGACGATTATTTTGGCTTTTTGGACGACAACGAAGGCGTGAATCTGCCCTACGACAAAATGGATATAGGCATAGGACGTTTCCCTGTACGCAGCAAAGCCGAAGCCCGAATAGCCGTTGATAAAACCTTGTCGTACATCAACAACAGGGACAAAGGTAGTTGGAAAAACCAGCTTTGTTTCGTTGGTGACGACGGGGACAGCAATACTCACACTTCTCATGCCGATAAACTGGCCGAATCCGTCAAAAGTAATAACCCGGAGTTTATGGCCCACAAGATTTATGTGGATGCCTATCAGCGCGAAACCAGTTCCGCAGGCACCACCGTACCGGGAGCCAACAAACGCCTGAACGAATTGCTGAGTTCCGGACTGCTGCTGCTCAATTACAGCGGCCATGGTTCTACTACTACCTGGGCCAGTGAGCAATTGTTAACCATAGGCGAGATCAGGGAAATGCAAAACAAACGTTTGCCGCTCTGGGTAACAGCCACCTGCGATTTTTGCCGTTACGACGACGCTGTCACTTCGGGGGGAGAATATATTTTCCTCAACGAGAAGGGGGGAGGCATTGCTTTGTTTACCACTTCCCGAGTGGTGTATTCCGGGCCGAATTATACGATCAACAAAAGTTTTATTGAGCATATATTTGCCACCGAGAGAGGCAGAAGCCTGAGCCTGGGCGAAGTGATGTGCCGCACCAAGCAGTCGGAGTCGCTTAAATACGATCGAAATAAACTGAATTTTGCCCTGATAGGTGATCCGGCCCTTAAATTGAGTTATCCCGAATACAAATTGGAAATAACTCATGTCAAGGGCAAGGAACTGCAGGCAGGCTTGTACGATACACTCAGTGCCCTGAGCACAGCCGAATTCAGAGGCAGGGTACTGCGTTACGACGGGAGTCTTGCCGACAATTTCGACGGGCTGGTCTATCCTACCGTGTACGATGCCGAAGATTTGATAGAAACCCTGGGAAACAGTGGCAACGATGTCTTTAGGTATTACGACCGCAGCAAGGTCCTGTTTGCCGGCAAAGAGCAAATCAGCCGGGGTAAATTTAATTTTAGCTTTATAGTGCCCAAAGACCAAAGCTATTCCTACCAAGCGGGCATGGTCAATTTATATGCCCACAACACCGATGGAGACATCGAAGCCCAGGGCGTTTTCAAACAATTCCTGCTGGGTGGTACCAACGGCGCTGCTTTGCCCGATAGCTCGGGACCCCGGATCCGCTTGTTTCTGAACGACACTAGTTTTGTTGAGGGTGGTAAAGTAAACACCAGCCCAGGCCTCATTGCCTTGCTACAAGACGAAAGTGGCATCAACATGAGTGGCAGTAGTTTCGGTCACGACCTGGTACTCACGATCAACGACACGGAACGTCATATTCTGAACAATTATTACGAATCCGATTTAGGGTCGAGCACCTCGGGACGTATTATCTACAAACTGCCCGAACTGGCAACCGGCCTGCACAGTCTTAGTCTGAGAGCCTGGGATTTGCAAAACAATTCCTCGCAAGCCTCCATCGGTTTTCGGGTGGTCAAAGATCAGAGTCCGCAGTTGCAGGATTTGAATTTTTATCAAAACAGCGAAAAGGCCTGGTTTGCCTTCCGTCACGACCGACCCGCTGCCTGGATGCAGGTGGAATTCAGAGTCTACGATGTCTGGGGCAGGCTGCAATGGCGCAGGCAAGTCAATATGATGAATTCCGACAACAGCAGTCAGGAACTGGAATGGAATTATATAGGCGAAAATGGCCGAAGAGTCGAAAATGGGGTGTATATTTGCAGATTATTCGTAGTAAGCGGTGACAACGAACAGGCAGTAACTGCCAAAAAAATAATGGTTGGCCTGCAATAAACACGGCCTTTGCAGAGTTAAAGAGTAATAATTTACAAACGAAACAAGATGGTAAAATATGTCAGCCCGATCAGGGTAGTAGTAACGGCAATATTGTTGTTTTTATCAATCAATCTTAGTGCAGAAGAAGATTACAATCCCATCATCACTTCGGTACCCTCTTTGAGCATTGCTCCCGATGCGCATGCTACAGGTTTGGGAGATGTGGGTGCTGCCACAGAGCCCAATGTGAATTCGCAATACTGGAATGCTTCTAAATATGCACAGATGGAGAGTCCTGCGGGCTTTGCCCTATCGTTTACTCCATGGCTCAGCCAGTTGGTGAACGATATCAACCTGACCAACCTGACCGGCTACATGAAGATAGGCGAGTTGCAGTCTGTAAGCGCTTCGTTGCGATATTTTTCGTTGGGCGAGGTTATCCTGAGGCAATCTCTGGGCGATCAGGGTTATACCATACAACCTTACGAAATGGCTCTGGATGTTGCTTATTCCCGTATGCTGTCGCAGTATTATTCCATGTCGGTTGCTCTGCGCTACATCTATTCCGATTTGATGAGCAGTGACGATCCGGCCGGAAATGCTTTTTGCTGCGGACATCAGCGGATTTTATCGCAGGCCGGTATATTTTGGCCGTGAACAAGGCTTCTGGGCTTTCGGTTTTGATGTG
>JAQUTN010000078.1 GCA_028694375.1 Bacteroidales bacterium | reverse complement strand
CAAATCAAGGCCTTCGCGTAATAGATTTACCCCTATCAGTACGTCAAACAGCCCTTTGCGGAGCTTATCCATAATGTTTACCCTTTCCAGGGTTTCTACATCGGAATGGATGTATTCACAAAGAACACCCTTTTGTTTAAGGTAAGAGGATAATTCTTCTGCCATACGCTTAGTCAGTGTGGTCACCAGCGTTCGTTCATTGCTTTCTACTCTCAGACGGATTTCTTCCATCAAATCATCCACCTGATGTTTGGCTGACCGTACTTCCATTACGGGATCCAACAGTCCGGTAGGGCGAATCAACTGTTCCACGATCAGTCCTCCTGATTTTTCCAGTTCATAATCGGCCGGGGTGGCACTGACGTAAATAACCTGAGAAGTCATGGCTTCGAATTCGTCAAAACGAAGAGGGCGGTTATCCATAGCGGCCGGAAGCCTGAAGCCGTATTCGACCAAATTCTGTTTACGGGCATGATCACCTCCCCACATGGCTCTTATTTGGGGTATGGTAACATGACTCTCGTCAATGACCATTAAAAAATCTTCTGGAAAGAAATCCAGGAGGCAAAAGGGACGCATACCCGGCTCCCTGCCGTCAAAATACCGGGAGTAATTCTCTATGCCTGAGCAATGCCCCAGCTCTTTGATCATCTCCAGGTCATAACTGACTCTCTCCTGCAGACGCCTGGCTTCGTAAGCTTTGTCGATAGACTGGAAAAAAGCCACCTGGGCTGCCAAATCAAGTTCTATCTGCCTTATGGCCTGGGCCTGTCTCTCTCTGGTGGTTACAAACAAATTGGCAGGATAGATATCGAAACGATCAAATTCAGTCAGTCTTCTGCCTGTCAGAGAATCGATTTGCTCTATGGCTTCGATTTCTTCCCCCCAAAAAATAACCCGGATAAGCATATCCGAATAAGCCAGAAATATATCCACATTATCTCCTTTTACCCTGAAATTACCTCGTCCGGGCCCCACATCGTTTCTGGAATACAGGCTGTCAACCAGTCTTCGCAAAAAGACATTGCGGCTCAAAGCCTGGCCTTTGTGAACACGCTGAATGTTGTTATGAAAATCTATGGGATTGCCCATACCAAACAAACAAGATACAGATGATACGACCAAAACATCCCTGCGGCCCGACAACAGGGATGAAGTAGCTGATAGCCTCAGTTTCTCTATTTCATCGTTAATGGCCAGATCTTTTTCTATATAAGTATCGCTGTGAGGCAAATAGGCTTCGGGTTGATAATAGTCGTAGTAGGATACAAAATATTCTACTGCGTTTTCCGGAAAAAAGCTTTTGAATTCCCCGTACAACTGAGCCGCCAGGGTTTTGTTGTGGCTTAATACCAAAGTAGGTCGTTGCACTTGTTCCACCACATTGGCTACTGTAAAGGTTTTGCCCGATCCTGTAACTCCAAGCAGAGTTTGGTGAGGAAGGCCCTGCCGAAGGCCTTCTGTAAGTAATTGTATAGCTTCGGGCTGGTCTCCGGTAGGTTGATAAGCTGAAACAAGTTTAAACATGAGAGCAAAAAATAATCTGCAAAGGTAGACATTTTTAAAAGCTATGCGAAATCCTGCACGGCAGGCTTTATTATTTTCAGAATACAAAAAAAAATTGTTCCTTCGCAAAATTATTGGCCAAAAGGCTGATTCCTGGCTGGTATTGAATAAAATTACATATTTCTTACAGGATAAGCCTCTTTCCTTTATTTTTTGTCGATATGATTTGGAACGAAACCTATGAATGCCTGAGCCGTAGAGAATTGCTGGAGCTGCAGGGCAAACGTTTACGCAACACCGTTGAACGAGTTTATCACAATTCTCCTTTTTACAGGAACAAAATGCAAGAACTCGGTATTACTCCCGAGGATATTGAATCGGTCCAAGACCTGGTAAAATTACCTTTCACGGTAAAAAATGATCTAAGGGACCAATATCCTTTCGGTTTGTTTTCTTCGCCCATGTCCGAGATTGTAAGATTACACGCTTCTTCGGGAACAACAGGTAAACCAATAGTCGGAGGTTATACGCGCAAAGACCTGAACATCTGGTCTGAAGTGATGGCCAGAACTTTTTCGGCCGGAAATTGCGATCGCAGTGATATTTTTCAGATTGCCTACGGCTACGGCTTGTTTACAGGAGGGCTGGGGGCTCACGCCGGAGCTGAACGCATAGGAGCCTCTGTGATCCCCATTTCTTCGGGAAACACCGAAAAACAAATTCAGCTTATGACCGATTTTGGAACTACCGCTTTGTGTTGCACTCCTTCGTATGCCTTATATTTGACCGAGATGATTAACAAAATGGGGGTAGAAAACAAATTAAAATTAAAAGCCGGTTTTTTTGGTGCTGAACCATGGACAGATGGTATGCGCAAAGAGCTCGAAAATAAATTATCCATCAAAGCCTATGATATTTTTGGGTTAACCGAGATTATCGGTCCCGGAGTGGCCTTCAATTGCAGTGAACAAAACGGACTGCACTTTAACGAAGATCATTTTATTCCCGAAATAATTGATCCCAAAACTTTGCAGCCACTTCCTGCAGGCGAAGTGGGAGAGTTGGTCATTACAACCATAACCAAAGAAGGCATGCCGATATTGCGTTACCGTACCAAAGACCTTACCAGCCTGAATTACGAAAAATGCAACTGCGGACGAACTTTGGTGCGTATGGACAAAATCCGCGGACGCAGCGACGATATGTTGATTATTCGTGGTGTCAATGTCTTTCCCTCACAAGTGGAAAGCGTTTTACTGGAATTTTCAGAGGCAGCGCCCCATTATCATCTTTTTGTCGACCGGGTGAACAATACCGATGTCTTCGAAATTCATGTAGAAGTCCGTCCGGAATTTTTCAGCGATCACCTGAGTCAGATGCTGGAACTCAAAAAAAGAATTGCCCACCGCATACAAAGCGTTCTGGGTATATCGGCCGAAATCAAACTCGTCGAACCACGCTCTATAGAGCGTTCTACCGGTAAAGCCAAACGGGTGACCGATAAACGTAATATTTATAACCGGGTATAAACTGTTTTAAGTCTACAACTATGATGCTAATTAAACAATTATCTATTTTCTTGGAAAACAAAACAGGTCGCCTAACCGAAGTAACTGATTTACTGGGTAATGCCGGTATTAATTTATCGGCCTTCACCATAGCCGAAAGCTCCGATTTCGGTATTATGCGGGTTATAGTTTCTGAACCGGACAAAGCCAAACAAATTCTGGCCCAAAAAGGCATAGCGGTATCGCTGACCGACGTAATCTGCCTGCAATGCCCCAATACACCGGGAGCCTTGAACAAAACTTTGCAGCTGCTGTCAGCAGGAGGAATTTCGGTAGAATATATGTACGCCTTTGCCGTAAACGAATTTGCCCAAGTCATAATCCGTCCGGATAAAATTCAGGCCTGCATCGATCTCTTACAAGAGAATGATTATGATCTGATTAAAGCCGATGATTTTTACGCATTTAAAGAAAAGTAAAAAAAAGGCTTGCATTTTTATTATTGAAGAATCCTGAGTATATTTGCAGGCTTTTTTCAGTAGAAGGTCTCAACTATAGAATGAAAACAAGATTCCCTTTAATTCTCTTGATAATACTAAGCCTCGCCTCATGCAGCGAATATCAGAAGCTCCTCAAGAGTCAGGATTACGAAGCTAAGTGGCAAAAGGCCAATGAATATTATGAGCAGGGGAAATATTCAAAAGTGATTGAGTTGATGGATGAACTCAAAACCATTTACAAGGGGACCGAAAGAGCCGAACAAGCCTTGTATATGCTGGGCAATTCATATTTCCAAAGCAAAGATTATTTTTCGGCTTCCCATGAATACCAGCTGTATTACAAAACTTTTCCCAACGGCACTTTTGTGGAAGACTGCCGTTTTATGTCGGGCAAAGCAGCCTATCTGAATGCTCCTGATCCCCGGCTCTCACAGGAAGGAACCATTCAGGCCATGGATGAGCTGAATGTATTTTTGGAATACTATCCTCAAAGCGATCGCAGGGCAGAAGTAGAAATCATGTTGAACGACCTGATGGAAAAATTGGCCTACAAAGCCTTATTAAACTGCCAGTTGTATTACGATCTGGGCAACTACATGGGAAATAATTACGAATCGTGTATAGTGACTGCCACACTGGCCTTACAAGATTTTCCAAGCTCACGTTACAGAGCCAACCTGGCCTTTCTTATTTTGAAAGCGCGCTTTGCTTACGCACAAAACAGTTACGATTACCTCAAAGAAGAACGTTTCCGTCAGGTAGTTGATGAATATTACAGCTTTGTAAATGAATTTCCGCAAAGTCAGTATCAAAAAGAAGCGGATCAATTGTTTGAAACAGCAAAAAAATATATAAAATAAATAGAGCTAACTAGTATGGACTATAAAAAAACGGTTGCACCAACCAGCACACAGACCCGTGATTTAAACACTCTGAGCAAAGAGGAGGGAAATATTTACGAAAGCGTTGTGGTAATTGCCAAAAGAGCCAATCAGATCAGCATGGAAATGAAAGAAGAACTCAAAAGCAAATTACAGGAATTCGCCACCTATCCCGACAATCAGGAAGAAGTATCCGAAAACAGGGAGCAAATAGAGATCTCCCGGTTTTACGAAAAATTACCCAAGCCCACCTTGATTGCCACTCAGGAATTTCTGGAAGATAAGATTTATTACAGAAATCCCCTTAGGGAAAAATCAAAAAAATAAAGCATGATTCAACGCATTCAAAGCTTGTATCTTTTTGTGGCAGGCCTCTTGTTGACGCTTGCCCTTTTTATGCCCTGGATCAGTTTCTTCGGACAAGAAGGAGAGTTGTATCAACTCAAAGCCTTTACGCTGGAGCAAGTCTTAGGCAAGGGAGCCCAAGCTTTTTCTTTCTGGGCTTTGGGAGCCCTGCTGATAATAGCGGCAAGCTTAGCTTTAATTAGCCTTTTTTTATTCAAAAACAGAAATTTACAAAGCCGATTTTGCGTATTTAACGCCATTCTGCTGATTGGCTTTTACCTGGTATTTCTGATTTTCTTTCTTTACACCCGAAATAGTCTGGACGCTACTCCGGGTTTGAACTTTGGTTTAGCATTACCTTTGATCGCATTGATTTTGAATTTCATGGCCTTGCGGGCTATCAACAAGGACGAAGCCTTGGTGCAAAGCTACCATCGCCTGAGGTAATCAGCGCAAAACCCGGACTACTCAGCGCAGTCGAAAATAGTAAATCAGATTTAGTGATATTTGCTGCAGGCTGGAAGTTACAAAATCGTCCGTCACGGCATTGGCGAAAATATCGGATAAACCGTAATAATAGCGACCTTCCAGACCTATACTTTGTTTTTTGAGTTTAAAATCAAACCCAGCTCCTCCCAACACTCCCCATTGAAAAGCTTGCTCCAGGGCTTTGCCGTGGTAGTCGTAACTAAGATCGCTGTCAAGGTATTCCTTTTCGGATAGAAACAAACTGAATTTGGGACCCAGATTCAGGTAGAAACCAAAGGCTTTGGACCCAATGCGGGCATGCATCAAAAAGGGCAATTCCAGAAAAGCCATTTCTCTTCGGTAGGAATTGCTTGAACCATAACCAAAATCATCTTTCCAACCACTCTGAAAATAATTCAATTCAGCCTGAATACCGAAATGCTTTTCATTTAAATAACGCAGACTCAAGCCCGCGTTGGCAGCAAAAAGATAGGTTTTGTCCACGTATTGGGGAACCAGGGTAATGCTGGACATGGTGGCACCCGCTGTGGCGCCCAGATAGAATTCCGGTTTAAAATTACTATTTTGTGCTGCCAGATTTTGACACAAAATCGGCAGTAAAAGACTGAGGCTGCAAAAAAGACGAATAGATTTCATTTAGCGGGGTAAAGCTCTTGAGATTATTTTGCGCTGGGGGGTAAATTGAATGATAAACAAATGCCTGTTGTATTTTCCGCCACCTTGTTTGGTTTGTACAAAATCAAAACCGTGTTGTAAGCCTTCGGCTTCCCAATCGGAACCGGAAATTTTTGGTACAAAATACATCATCAAATCGTATCCCATCAAGGCATAGCGGGGGAAAGTATTCAATAGATCCTTGCCAAATTCGTAAGCATAGCTCTTTTGAAATTCTTTAAGTTTATCGTTCTGAAAATCAGCGTAATAATTACTATAAATATGTGTATTCAACCGGTAAAGCTGAGGCAGATTGTTTTTGCTCAGGGCCAGCCATTCCGGATACCCCAGCAGTGTAATACGGGCTTTTGACTTTATATTAGCCGCAGAGCCTATCATTGTAATCACCCGGTTGCTTTCGGTCATGGGAAATGGAGCCGGAATGAGCAGGTTTTCTTTGTCCTGACTTAAATGGCGGGCTATGGTGTCGGGAAAGCTGTAGGCTATGTTAGCAGCCGGTTCGTTATCGGTCAATTCCTGGTATGGAATGCCGTAGTGTTTAAGATTGTTTTTTAAAGTGTCAAACAACTCCCGACGTTCATCGGATGATTCAGTCTTAGTATGAATAAACAAAATGTTTTTGCCGGCATAATAAGAAGTATCCAACTCCAACAGAGCCCGGTGATTCAAGGATTGGGGTGGATTTATCTGATATATGTAGGGATTGTATTCGGTTTCCGGAATCCGGGAACTGAAAGGTAAAATCAGGTACTTTTTTTCGCGGACAGACCAATCGGACAGAAACATCATTTGTTCGTGGCTGACTGCAGCAATCACATAATTGGCCCTGTCCATCCATCCGGAAGATAACACCCTTCTGAGTGATTCCACCGTATTGCCTGCATCAAAAACAGATAAATCAAATGAAAAGTTGAGTTGTTTCAGGCTGTCTGCTGCCAGAAGCATACCTTCGTAAAACTCCACATATCGTTCTATGGAATTTGCGGTAGTATCGTCCAGCATAAAGGGTAAGAGCAAGGCTATACTTGGTTTGCAAAATATTTTTGGCCCGAATTCTTCGGCGGCTTCACTATCCTGATCGTCGCGTTCGGGGACAAGCTTGTGTTTTTTGACAGGTATCATAAGCAGCGAACCTCTGGCCAGCCTGTTGGGTACATTCGGATTATGAAGTCGTAGTTCATCGACGCTTACACCGAAGCTTTGAGCAATATCACTTAAATATTCCCTCCATTTTTCTACAGTATAATAGTCATATTCCCATTTTTCAAAGAGCACCGAGGCACTTGAAGCCGCGGCAGACAAAGAATCTTCAATCGGCATGAGGGCTTGATTTTGTTCCCTTTCCGGAGTTTGTTCCGAAGATCTGTCCGGAGAATTCTCCTGAGTTTTTTCAAGTGCCTCTTCATTGCCCGGTTTGAAAGTTCTTAATGGGATAATCAGGATTTGCCCGGTTTTGAGCCCTTCCACCACAAAAGGATTCATAGCTGTTATTTCTTCCCGGCTGACATTAAAGCGCCGGCTCAAACTGTATAAGGTTTCAGAAGGCTGCACCTCGTATTTATAATACTCTTTGTCAAATAATTTGATTATTGGAATATTGTTTTCCTGAGCCTCTGCGACCAGCATAAAATAAATCAGGCAGGAAAACAAGGCAATTATGGAACGTAACTTCATCAGCGTTGGTTTTGGTTAATTCTGGTGCCGTAACCCCTCAGGACTTAGGCACAAATCCAATGCACAAATGTAGCCAAAATCTATCGTTTAACAAAACGGAGTTAAATAATGTACAGGCTTATTTGTAAACTGTGTTATTTTAGTTTTTGATTATTTATAGCTATCTTTGTCCACTTTTTCAAGAAGCTCCGACATGTATCGAAAGGGATTACTTAAGTATTTGATTTTTACTTTTTTATTTATCTTAAACCTGTCTGCCAATGCTACTTTCACGGCTGTCGGGGGATCTAACGGCCAGCCTTACGAATACATTCCGGCCGCAAGCACAGGCCTGGAAAAAGTCTTTATTTTTAACGGGCTTCAGCAGGCAGAATTACGCTACAATACCACAGATCCGCTTAACTGGACCTGGTATCGTTATCAAAGCGGCCAGGAAGATGTACAAGCTGTTCCTCTTGCTGATGTCACCACAGAGAGTGCTGCCACTGTATTAAAGAATCCCGGCGCTTACGGCTATTACGTATCACAGGGAGATCAAATCAAAGCCATCTATGTAATTGATTATTCGGCTCATAACTTGAATTATACAGGCTTGGGTACTGTTGATGATGCCGAAGACATATGCAGCAGCCTGCAGCTCGTGGTCGAAGGTGTACAGGAAGATCTGAGCTATTATGCCTTGAGCGGAAGCCCCTCGCTCCGGACAGTGGACAGAATACACAGCCTGACCTGGACAGATCTGGAATGGGAGGAGGAAAATGAGCAATATCGGCTGATCGAAAAAAGCAGTACCAAAGAAGGTTTTTTATCGGGTTTCGTTGTGGATGCTCCTTTGCATGATACCCGGTTCAGACTCGAAGGCGATCAATTTGCGGTTTATTTCGGACTCAGCCCGACAAGTATTGAAAAAGAGTATCAGGCGGTACGTGTAAGCACACATGCCAAAGCAATACCCGTAGAAAGAGAGCATGCCGACAACGAAGTAGGAGCAGGCTCAGCCGGTTCGCTTACAGGCTCAGCTCCCTTTAAACTGGATTTTTACAGTCACGTAAATCCGGCAAGCCGTTTTACTGAATGGTATATATACACCAACCCGGCTTCGAAAGCGGAATACCTGCGTCGCACCGAAGCTGACATCAATTATACCTTTAACCAGGCCGGCAGCTTTGACGTTAAATTAATTGCCAGTAACAGCGTTTGCAAAGATTCTGC
>JAQUTN010000077.1 GCA_028694375.1 Bacteroidales bacterium | reverse complement strand
CAAAAAGGCGAAAGTATAGGATACAGCCGCAGTGTTTTATTAAAAAGAGATTCCCGGATTGCCACCCTGCCGATAGGCTACGGAGACGGGTTCAATCGCCACCATAGCGGTGGGGATGTGTTGGTCAACGGGCAGAGGGCAAAAATTCTCGGGAGTATTTGTATGGATTTGTGCATGGTGGATGTCACAGATATAACCGCCCATGAAGGCGACACGGTGGTGTTGTTTGGCAAAGGCCTTCCTTTGACGGAGGTGGCAGAACGCATGGCTACCATCTCGTACGAAGTCCTGACCTCTGTGTCGGAGAGGGTCAAAAGAGTCTATTTCAAAGAATAGTCCAAACAACGTTTCGCGAAATCTGACGATAAATCTTTTTGCTGAAGAAAAAATAAATTGCAAACAAAATAATGCTAATAAAGATGAGAAAATATTCCCTTTTGCACTGGAGCCTGGTATTAGTGGCTCTGCTTTTTGCCTCATGCGAAGGGGAAAACAGGTTCAGCCGTGACGGGCGTGAAGAAACGGACAGTCTTAAATTGAATAATAAATACGTCAATGAGTGGATATACGAAAGGATGTCCCTGGTGTATTATTGGAACGATAAAATGAATGTGTCCGAAGATTACAGTCTTTCACCCTCTTCTTTTTTCGATGCCCTGCTTTATCATTACCATCCCTCAACTGCTCCCGACGGAGATCGCTTCTCCTTTATTCAAAGTAATTATGTCAATTTGCTCAATAACTTAAGCGGATTAAGTTCAAAGGAAATAGGTTTTGATTATCAGTTGTATCTGAGATCTGAGACGGACATGACTATAGTGGGGCAAGTGACTTATGTTAAAGCCAATACACCTGCCGCACAGGCAGGAATACGCAGAGGCTGGTGGTTTGATCAGGTGCAGGGAAACACATTAAATACCGAAAATTACCTGGATTTGCTCAACAACTTGCCCGCGGGGGTCAGTCTGCGTTTTTTGAGCGAAGCGCCACAACAAATCCCGGGAAGTTTTGATGCTTATCTGGAAGCGATGCAAAAAGATACCCTCTCTTTTGCAGTCCTCGATAATTATGCCGAGAATCCCAATTATCTGGACACAATCTATCGGATAGGGGATAAGAAAATAGCTTACTATATGTGTAATTTCTTTGCATTCGACAGTGGAGATAACAGTGATCAGTTTTTACTGGAAATGAACTCGGTTTTCGGACGCTTCAAAACAGAAGGTGTCAGCGAGCTGGTGCTGGATCTGAGGTACAACAGCGGAGGATATATATTAATGTCCACCTATTTGTCCAGCATGATTCTGCCCGATCTGAGCCGGGATAAGGTTTTTTGCTATTTCAGGTATAACGAGTATTTACAGGCAGTATACGACAGGCAATACGGTGAAGACTATTTATTGATGCATTTTGAGGAAGAGTTTAAGCCTGCAGATTCCGGTCAGGCCATTTTGCTCAATAATCTGAATCTGGATCGCCTGATAGTGCTGACCGGAGATTATACGGCTTCGGCCAGTGAACAACTGATAAACGGACTTAGGGCTTATATGCCCGTAATTTTAATTGGTACGACCACTTACGGCAAGAATGTTTCATCCTTGAGCATTTATGAACAAAACGATCCCCAAAACAAATGGGGTATACAACCTATAGTTGCAAAAGTCTTCAACAGTCTGGGAGAATCGGATTATACGGCCGGTTTTGATCCCGATTTTGAATTGACCGAATTAAGTGTTTACGATCAGTCAGCATTGGGTGATACCACGGAATTGTTGTTAAATGCAGCTATCTCTCTGATTTTGGACAAAAACACTCTAGCTCTGCGAAAGTCGCAATTTGATGTCAAAATACCTGTATTAATTAAGGATGAGACCAAAATCCGGGGCTCGTTATTACCGCCGGTTTCCAGTTTGAAAAAAGGTCAATAATACAGAAACTATGTTGTATAACATGTTTTCACCAAGGTTCATACTGAAAATATGGTTTAATTTTGTGGAAAATCTGTTTTAATACGATTTAGGTGCGTTATAACAAAAGCAATTATATATATAAATCTATAACAACACATTATGAGTAAATATCCCAAAGTAGGAATACGTCCTATCATTGACGGAAGAGAACGAGGCGTAAGAGAAAGCCTCGAAGTACAAACCATGAATATGGCAAAACGAGTGGCCGAATTGATTTCATCCACTTTGAAATACGGTGATGGAAAGGCCGTAGAATGTGTCATCGCAGACAGTACCATTGGTCGTGTGGCCGAAGCGGCTGCCTGTGCCGAAAAGTTCGAACGTGCAGGTGTAGGGCTTACAATTAGTGTAACACCTTGCTGGTGTTACGGCAGTGAAACCATCGATATGAATCCGCATTATCCCAAAGCCATTTGGGGCTTTAATGGTACCGAACGTCCTGGTGCTGTTTATCTGGCAGCTGCCATGGCCGCTCATAACCAAAAAGGTCTACCCACTTTTGGTATTTACGGTCGCGACGTTCAGGATTCCGATGACAACACCATCCCCGAAGATGTAAAAGAAAAATTGCTGCGTTTTACCAGAGCAGGACTTGCTGTTGCCGAAATGCGGGGCAAATCCTATCTCTCCATAGGCGGAGTATGTATGGGTATAGCCGGTTCTATGGTCAATCCTGATTTCTTCCAGGAATTTCTGGGTATGCGCAACGAATACATCGATATGGTCGAAGTGAGCCGTCGCATAGAAAAAGGCATTTACGATCACGAAGAATACAAGAAAGCCTGGGAGTGGACGCTTAAGTATTGCAAAAGCAACGAAGGCGAAGATTTCAACGATCCCCAATGGCGCAAAACTCGTGAAGAAAAAGACGCCGACTGGGAATACGTGGTCAAGATGTATTTGATTATTCGCGATTTGATGGTTGGTAATCCAAAATTGGCCGAACTGGGTTTTAAAGAGGAATCTTTGGGTCACAATGCTCTGGTAGCCGGTTTTCAGGGGCAACGTCAATGGACAGATTACTTGCCCAATTGTGATTTCCCCGAATCCCTGCTCAATAGCTCCTTCGATTGGAACGGATTACGCCGGCCTTATATTCTGGCCACCGAAAACGATTCCCTGAATGGCGTTTGTATGCTGATGGGTCATTTATTGACCAATACGGCTTCTATCTTCTCGGATGTACGTACATTCTGGAGTCCCGAAGCCGTAAAAAGAGTTACTGGTTATACCCTCGAAGGCAGAGCCGCCTCAGGGATTATCCATCTGCTCAATTCCGGGGCCACCACTTTGGATGCTACCGGCCAGCAAAGCAACGAACAGGGAGAACCTGCCATGAAACCTTTTTGGGAAATTAGCGAAGAAGAAGTAGATAAATGCCTCAAAGCTACCACCTGGTCACCTGCTAATTGCGGTTATTTCAGAGGTGGCGGTTATTCTTCGAATTTCCTGAGCAAGGGAGGCATGCCGGTGACCATGTTCCGTATCAATATGATAAAAGGACAGGGTCCGGTGATGCAAATTGCCGAAGGCTGGACGGTGGATATTCAACCCGAAGCCCACGAAATCATAAACAACCGTACCGACAAAACCTGGCCAACTACCTGGTTTGCTCCCCGTTTGTGCAATAAGTTGCAGTTCAAGGACGTGTACAGCGTTATGAACAGTTGGGGTGCCAATCACGGAGCCATCAATTACGGACATATCGGAGCCGATTTGATTACCCTGGCATCTTTGCTCAGGATACCCGTATGCATGCACAATGTGGATGAGGATAAGATTTTCCGCCCCGCAGCCTGGAATGCTTTCGGTATGGACCCCGAATCGTCCGATTATCGTGCCTGCAACAATTTTGGTCCAATCTATAAATAATAATCTTATAAGGGGAAAGCTTTCTTAGCTTTCCCCTAACTTTTACAGCTTCACACAACTATGACTAAAACACAGGTAAAAGTGGTAACAAGACAGTTCTTGTTACCTTTTGTTTTGGTGACCTCTCTTTTTTATTTCTGGGGAATAGCCAACAACATGACAGATACTTTGCTGTCTGCTTTCAAGCGGATAATGAGTATGACAGATGTTCAGACCTCTTTGATACAGCTGTCTTTTTACGGCTCTTATTTTTGTTTTGCCTTGCCGGCAGCTCTATTCATCAAACGATATTCGTATAAATCCGGTGTTTTGTTAGGTTTGTTCCTTTATGCCGCTGGTGCGATGTTGTTTTATCCTGCCGCCCAGACTGCAAGTTATGGTTTTTACCTTTTTGCTATTTATGTATTGGCCGGGGGTTGTTCCATTCTGGAAACTACCGCCAATCCATATATATTGAGTATGGGCTCCCCAGAGACGGCCACCCGCAGGCTCAACCTTGCACAGGCCTTCAATCCCCTGGGCTCAATTACCGGAATTTTGCTGAGTCAGTATTTTATACTTGCAGAACTCAACAGTGCCGATGCCACACAGCGTTTGCAGATGGATGCCGGGCAATTAAAGCTTATGCAGGCCGGGGAACTCAATGCAGTCACTTATACTTATATGGGTGTTGGTTTTGTTTTGTTCGTCATTCTCTTGATCATGATTTTTTCACGTATGCCCAAAAGCTTCGACAACCAAAAATCGATACAGTTGGGATCGACTTTTAAACGATTGATAAAAAACAAATTATACAGCTGGGGAGTGGTAGCTCAATTTTTCTACGTGGGAGCTCAGATTGGCGTCTGGTCTTTTACCATCCGAATTGTAATGCAAGAGCTCGGTATTAACGAACAATCGGCCGCCAGCGTGTATTTGCTTTCAATAATATGCTTCAGTGTCTCCCGGTTTATTTTTACCTGGTTAATGCGCTATATCCGCCCATCACGTTTGTTGATAATTGCTGCAGTAGCCGATATTGTTTGTACGGCGGCCGTAATTCTTGCCGGAGGCAGCGGGATGTTTTTGATTGTTATGTTAATCGGCGTTTCGGTGTTTATGTCGCTGATGTTTCCCACCATTTATGGTATTGCCCTGGACGGTTTGGGCGAGGATGCCAAGATCGGTGCTTCGGGATTAATTATGGCTATTCTTGGCGGAGCTTTGTTGACTCCTTTACAGGGTCAAATTTCCGATTTAGCCGGGATCAACCTGGCTTATATTGTACCTTTGTTGTGTTTTGTTGTTGTACTGGCTTATGGCATGATGGCTCAAAAAGCCGGTAAATAAAGTAGACTTTTATGAACGAAGAAATGAAATCTGTCGATCCCCGTTTAGTGCCTGTGGTTCGTTTGGCTACGGGGGACAAAATCCCTGTTATTGGTATGGGTACTTTCGGCTCGGACAATTACAGCGCTGTAGAAATTGCAGAAGCAGTCAGAACCGCTGTTAAGATGGGTTACAGACATATAGACTGTGCTGCCGTTTATGGCAACGAAAAAGAAATTGGCGCTGTGCTCAAGGAAATGTTTGAAGAGGGTATTATTAAGCGCGAAGAACTTTGGATCACTTCCAAAGTCTGGAACGACAAGCACCACGATGTTAGAGGGGCCTGTCTGGAATCTCTGCAAAAATTAGGTCTTGATTACCTCGATCTTTATCTGGTGCACTGGCCCTTTCCCAATCATCATCCTCCCATGGTCGATGTGGCATCGCGCGATCCCCATGCACGTCCTTATATTCACGAAGAATACATGGCCGTCTGGAAAGAAATGGAAAGACTCGCTGACGATGGTTTGGTGCGCAATATTGGTACTTCCAATATGACCCGGGCCAAAATGGAATTACTGTTGCGTGATTGCCGAATCAAACCGGTTTGCAACGAAATGGAATTGCATCCCCATTTTCAACAGCCTGAATTGAAAAAGTATTTTGAAGAACAGGGCATAGCTGTGATCGGTTTTTCACCTATTGGGTCTCCCAATCGTCCGGAACGTGACAAAACACCCCAAGACACAGTCCCCATCGAAGATCCTGTTATTGTTGATATCGCCCGCAAACACGGTGTACATCCGGCAGTAATATGTATCAAATGGGGAGCACAGAACGGCCAGATTCCTATACCTTTTTCGGTGAAACCGGCCAAATTGCTCAGTAATCTGCTGGCGGTGGTACAAGATCCCCTGAGTGCCGAAGAAATGCAAGCCATCGCTAAACAAGATAAAAACTGCCGTTTCATCAAAGGACAGGTCTTTCTTTGGCAGGGGGCCCGTTCCTGGGAAGATCTCTGGGATCTGGACGGTGTTATACGTCAATAAACGCGAAATGCAGAGTATGCAGCAGCATTCAGTTTAAATAGAGTTAAGGTAAAACAAGTAAGAAGTGTAAAGTTTATGAAATCAATGAAAGCAGCCTATCTGCCCGGCAACAGTACCGTGATACTGAAAGAGGTAGAAATTCCCGTCCCGGGACACGGCGAAGTCCTGATCAAAATGAAGTCATCCACCATTTGTGGCAGCGATATTCGTGCAATATACAGAGAACATTTGGGCAAAGGCCCCGAAGGCTATCAAAATAAAATCTGCGGACACGAACCCTCGGGGCAGATTGTAAAATGTGGACCCGGATTACGTCGTTTTAAAGAGGGTGACAGGGTAGTTGTCTATCATATTTCGGGTTGCGGCCTGTGCAACGATTGCCGCAGAGGATATATGATCAGCTGTACCAGTCCCTTTCGAAGAGCCTATGGCTGGCAACGTGATGGCGGAATGGCCGAATACTTATTGGCCGAAGAAAAGGACTTGGTTTTGTTGCCCGATTCATTAACATATACCGATGGCGCTCAGATTGCCTGTGGTTTTGGTACGGTATACGAAGGTCTCGAAAAAATCGGTATTTCGGGTAACGATGCCGTTCTTGTCGTCGGTCTTGGTCCTGTTGGTTTAGCCTCCCTGATGTTAGCCAAGGCTATGGGTGCCAACAAGCTGATTGGAGTAGACACCGTACAGGAACGTCTGGACATCGCCAAAGAAAAAGGACTGGCTGATGAAGTCTTTTTGTCGGATGCAGACGCACTCAGGAAAATTCAGGATCTTACCGGAGGTAACGGAGTGGAACGGGCAGTCGATTGTTCCGGCAATACCTACGGACGTCAGCTGGCAGTGCGTGCCACCCGTAAATGGGGCAAAATAGTCCTGATAGGCGAAGGCGGCACCATGGAGCTGAATCCCAGCCCCGATCTTATACACGATCAAAAAACCGTTTATGGTTCCTGGGTAACAAATATCTGGCGGATGGAAGAGCTGGTCGAACGCATTGTTCGCTGGAATATTCATCCCGAAGATCTGGTCACACACCGCTTCGAGTTGGATAAAGCCTCAGAAGCTTTTGCTCTGATGGCCGAAGGCAAATGCGGCAAGGTCGCTGTTGTTTTTGACGAAGAAATCCGTTAATATCAGAAAGACGCTAAGATTATTTTTTTTCGAGTACGAAAAACATATAGCGTTTTTGAGTAACAAAGAGTGCAGGATCAACACTTCTGCGCTCTTTGTCTATTTTGGCGTCAATGGAGTTGCGGATGCGTTCGCTCAAATAAAACAGCCATGCCTGCTTGTAGCGTAGTTTTTCGTAGGCATAGTGTCTTAAAGGCAAGAGAAAACGCTCTATATATAAATTGACATAGGCAATGGTGGGTAACACATTGGAGGTAATGTCTTTTTCGAGCACAACATTCCAGCCGTATTCGTTGATTTTTTCTTTAAAGTCGCTCAGTAAATGTGAGCCTTTGTTGTCTGTAGTGTCTTCTGTCCTAAAGTAATCTGTGATGATCCACCTGGCTTTCGGCTTGACGATGCTGTCTGCTTTATGGAATGCGGCATCCAGCTTTATGTACTGTAGCGATTCGGAATTAATTATGGTGCCGTAAAGTTTGCAGGCTTCAAAATCCTCGAATTTGCAGCGATGAGCTTTGAGTTGGGGATGTTTCCCTGATATAAAACTAATTTGGTTTTTGTTGGGTGTCAGCACCTCCACGGGAATGGCATTATCCATAAGCATTTCTGCCAAACCTCCCATACCGCAACCTACATCGAGCACCGGGGACTTTTTGTCTGCGATTTGCTCCAGCAGGTTCCCGGCATAGCGTTGCTGTGCTGCCTGAAATTGATTTAAAGAAATATCGCCCGGATCAATTTGCGTGTCTTCAAAATATCCCCAATGTAACATGTTGTTTTTGAGGATTTTGGAATATAAATGCAACTCCAGGTCGTAAGTGGATTTGTCGAATGCAGCGTTTTTCTTGTGAAAACGCCAGGCCTTATACCAGGCAAGAGGATTGAAAAAAGGGGTCAGTTTGCTCATAATGCGTTTTGGCTCATAATTTGCCAAAAGTACACAAATTATATACACCTGCTGTGCAGGCTGTAAAATAAAAGCGAGTTGATGATTGTTGATTAACCGGCTGAGCTCCGGCCCGCCAAAATCTAATAGTAAATACTATGGCTTATTCAGACTATCCAGATATAGAAATCGGCGGAAAATCCTTTTCCTGCGCTATAATTAATAAATATGCCCGCAGAATAGAAAAAATTAATCAGCGCATTATCAACAGATTGCTTGTGCAAGAAAAAAAACTTTGAATTTTTCTTCCAAAATATTTGGAGGGTAAGGTGGAAACAACATATCTTTGCAGCCCTTTTCGATCACAAAATAGTCCGTCGGGATAATTTTAGCGAAAAGAAAAGTGTAGCAATACACAGCGATCTTTGAAGAAATTGAAAAAATAGTAGTACAAGAGAGAGCGGGCAAAAAGTCCGACCGTCAAAAATAATTTTGGATTGTACAAGTCCTGAGATAGAGAGAACAAACGTTTAATAAATAATTACAACGGAGAGTTTGATCCTGGCTCAGGATGAACGCTAGCGATAGGCTTAACACATGCAAGTCGAGGGGCAGCACAGGCAGCAATGTTGGGT
>JAQUTN010000076.1 GCA_028694375.1 Bacteroidales bacterium | reverse complement strand
CGGCAACACTGCCCTGCAAAGCCTCCATCAGGCTGGGAGTGCCTTTCATAACCAATTTTTCGGTGCTGACAGAACCGACGGAACCAACCAAGTCGTTTTTCTTCATGGTTCCGTAGCCCACTACCACTACTTCTTCGAGGAGTTCGGTATCTTCTTCCAATACAAAGTCTAAGAAGGTTTTTTTACCAACGGGCATCGATTGCTTTTTGTAACCCACATATGAAATGGAAACAACCGAAGAAGACTTGACGTCGTTCAATAAAAATTTACCATTTATGTCGGTAATAGCAGTCGCTTTTCCGTCAAGCATAACATTGACACCAATCAACGGCTCGCCGTTCGTATCTTTTACTATACCGCTCACATGCTGCTGTGCAAAGGTAAATGAGCACAACAGGCAGAGAAACACCAATAGCGCAACTCTCTTGGTTGTAGAATACATAAGCTTGTGTTTTATATAATATTGTAGGATTAAAAGGACACACGACAAAAATTGAACCCCAAATTAGTTGGGATTCAATTTTTGCAAGCCTGAAACAAAGAGCATGAAATTACTTTAAAATGTATTTCTTTCCGTTTTTGATGACAAGACCTCTGTAACTTGCATCTACCGGCTGACCGAGAAGATTGTACATAGGAGCGTTTTCATCATTTTCCACCACAGGGGTTCTGATTCCTGTGATGGTGACATCGTTCTCCGGAACATAATTGTCTATGTCTTGTTCTGCGACAACAAACAGACGAACTATTATTCCGGCCTGATTGTTGCCGTCAATCATAAAATTAAATTCCGAAAACCAACCTTCGGTTTCGACGAAAGAAGCGAAAACGCCGTAATCTTTAGCCAGGGGACTGAGAGGATAACCGGCAAACTGGATAATGGTATCATTATTCAGTGTTGAATACGCTAGTGTATCCTTGAATATTGAATATTCTTCACCTCCATTATCAAGGTACGACAGAAAGTCCCAGTTCTTTGCTGCGGGAGAATTGGAGAAACCCAGGAAATCAATCCTGACGACAGCTTTTCCATCGGGAATAGCAATTTTAAAGGGAACCTGCCTCGAGAGTTTCAGTGTGGCTTCCCTTACGGTGTCACCATCGTTGGCGTATACGCCGGCAGCAAACTCGCCATAATTTTTGCCTTTAGCATTGGTCATAACAAAATTTTCACCAAAAGTCCATGTCACACCATCGTTGGCAACTTTGGTGGCCGGGCTTAGCCTGACAATGGTTGAATTAACCTGAGCGCTGAGCGTCATAGCAGTAAATAAAACTGCCACAGAGAGTACGATTTTTTTCATAAGATAAAATTTAAGGGGTTAAGAAAAGTGTTTGTTTAATACATCCTTTTTGGATTATTTTATGTTTATAAGTTTCGATTCTTTGCCTTTGTCAGTGGCAAAGCTGATAATATACATTCCTGCCGGATAAGCGCTAAGATCAAGTTCCCGGACATTGCTGTCCATTAAAACCTCCATTAATTTGTAACCTGAAATATTGTAAATCAAGAGCTTAGCCTTATTTTCTCCTTCAGGTAATTTAACCTGCAATCTGTCTGAGTAAACCCTGATTTGCACCATGTCGCGGCTGTCGGCATTTTCAAGGGCCGAATTAAGCGAAATGGATTGCAGGGGCACTCGGGTGTATTGCACATCCTCTTTGTTGGTTGAATAAGAACTATACAAATATTCCTTATAGGTGATCGATTTGGGATAACTGTAGCCTAAACCTTTGCTTTTTCCGGTATATCGTTGTGCCTGAAGCCCTTCACCTGCAGCACGCAACAAAAAGGCTTGGTCAAAATACTTCCCGTCTGCGCTCAGAGTGAGGCCCAGAGGCGCACGCGGAGATTTTTGAGCGATGGGATTGTTTACCATAAAGGCAGTGCCATCGGGAAGATTGCCTGCCGATTGCTTGGAACGAGAGTCGGTCATATTGGTCAGCACCGGAGTCGACCAGTGTTCTCCGCGATCCTTGCTGGTACTGGCCCATGTGTGAAAAGAAGTGTTTTGGTCTCTGAATACCATCACCAAAGTACCGTCGTCCTGACAGAAAAGACTGGGCTCCATCTCAATAGAATTGGTTCCACTTGTAGTCAAATGGGTGTAATCTCCTCGTTTCCAACCTCGAACACCACTTGGATCGTCGGTATATATGGGATTGATAAACAAGCCCGGCTGGAAATGAGCCGCATTCACAATGCGTCCATCGGGCAATACATGCGGGTCTTGCTCAAAAATTCCGTTTAAAACAGAGCCGTCTGCCATCAACACGTTGGCGGGCTCTGTCCAGGTCAAGCCATCAGCACTGGCCACATAACGGGTAAAACCTCCCCGGGGACTCACTGCAGAGGGCCAGGTGTTGATATAGCCCACCAGGCTGTCTGCGGTAGCCAGCCAGCCACCAGATGAACAATAACCGTTGGCAATGGTTTCGGCCAGCACCATCGGAGCGCTCCAGGTTTTGCCATCGTCGGTACTCCGGCTGTAGGCCACCCAGGTATCGGCGGCATCTTCGTCTTTTTGAGAGCTTTGCCACATACAATACAGGTTACCCTTGAATGCAGCCAACACTACTCCGTTGCTGAAATGATCGGTAGTGTCTGACGGCGCAAAAACGGTAATTGTTTCTGAGCCTTCTGCCGGCTCTAAACCCAGTGTTACTGTATTGCCGGAATCGAATAAAGCATTAGCCACCACAAAGGGAGAGTCCTGCGCCTTTAATGTATAAACAAAAGTTGTGAGCACTATAGACACAAACAATAACCCTGCATTTCTTATCGATTCAATCATCTTAATTTAGTATTAATCCACTCCAATCCTTTACAAAACAATGTCTAAGAAGCTGTTTTAATTTTATCGTTTAATGATTTTGAGATGAATCTTTGAGGTATATTCGATTGGTTTATGAGGAGGATAGCGGGCTATCTGACGATTAAACCAGAAGAATAGGACCAAAAAGTCGCTCAAAGCATAAACGAGACAGGCTAATAATAAATAATTCGTAGAAAATTAAAACAGCTTCTAATATCAATTCAAAAAGCTTCTTTTCTTGATTATTTTTCTTTTTTCTGTCTTTAGGTAAACTGATTTTTTATCAACGCTGACAAATATATGCCATTCTTGTATATTTTAAACACTTGATTAACTATTTTTCTGTTAAAACGTTTCAGAGCTCAATTAAGTATTTACATAAAACCATCTGTCAGAATGTATTAATATTTAACTTGTTTCTTGTTGTGAATAATAATTTCAGGGATATATATTCCTTCCGTGAATATGACCACTCTGAACCGACTTAGAAGCTGTTTCAATTTAATTCAAAAAAGTTAAAGGTAGAGGTGTAATATATTTATAATCAATTGGTATTTAGATCTTAAAGTTATGTAAGATTATATTTTCTGCATACCGGCCTGGTTCGGTACACCTACGTTCCTCCAGATCATAGAGTAATGATTCCCCAGAATATCGTCGTACCAAACAGAAATAAATTCAATATTGTCGAACACCATTACATCTCTGGGATTTATCGAATCAAAACCGGTCCGGGTAGTCAGCCAATCTGACCAGCCGGTGCCAAAATCGTGCTGAATATCGTGGTTTCCGTTGTTGTCTTTTATTTGTACATAAAGCATATTCAACATAGACGAGGGCTCTATTTTGCTTCCATCTATCAATTGATAGTCCAGTTTGATCATTTTTAATGTATCTCCGCTGGTAACTATTGTAGGAACAGGTAGTACTAAGACGGAATAAAAATTATCGTTTGCATAAATCAACTTGTATTCCCGCCCGTCAAGCTTAAGAGTGTATACTCCTTTTTTGAAAGGCAGAGAAACATCACCCTGACAAGCTCCTCCCGGGTTCTGAACCTTGGGCCTGCCAACATATGCATTGAACAGTGTTTCACCCTCTTCGATAATATAATTAAGCTGCATGTCGTCGTAAGGTTCTCCCTCCGGGCCGTGAAAGGATATATTATTATCACTGAATTGTAAGTCCGGGCCCGAAGATAGTTGCAAGGTATAGTTGACACAATTACTATCGGGGGCGATCTCCGGCAATCTGTCGTTGTGACCAAACCTTCCGCATTTTGGATATACAACTATTGTACTCATCATTAATCCTTTACCACTTAAACAATCGGGTTGACCATCTCTATCGGCATCCATATTGTAAGCAATGGCATTGTAATACTCTCCCAAGGATTGCAAAGCCTGCAACTCCGGTTCAGAAAGCTGAATTTCGTTTCCAAAAGGGTCGTAACCGGGAATAACCGTACGACCTTCGAGCCTGAGCATGGATAGATCAATTATTGTGTTTTCACCTTCGCTCAAATTTCCCAGTGGTAATAGATTCAATCCTTGGGTAGACAAATGCCCTATATAGTGGTAGGCAGAATCTAAAAAAAGCAAAGCGATGGCAGTGCCCCATTCAGGACGTACACTGAAATGACCGCTATCGATATCGATGAACTCATTTCCCCAATAGCTAAGGACCATCACCTTGTCGGCATCTTCCAATGCCAGGCTGTCAGTAGACCCGGCAAAAGCAGCCTTGGTCCTTTGAGGAATCTGAGCTTTTATGAGCAGGCCCGGGTTTTGATCCGGATTGTGTTCCTGGCCGTTATTAAATTGGCAGGCAGCCAGACAGAGCAGGCATACCGACAATATGATCTTGGTTTTCATGGTTTTATAAATAACAGACTTTTTGATTGCCAAGGCTTTGTTTGGCAATCCTTTGTTTTAAGCAAACAGTTTATCGGGAAAAAGCTGTTCTCTGGACATAAAACTGACAGGCCCGGGCATGTTGTATACCGATCTGCGCAGCAAGACGCCGAAATCTTCAGTATTACGATACCGGGACTGTTCCTCTACAGTGATTAGCTTGCCAACACCCAGACGGGGAAACTGCGTGCTTTTGTTGAATACTTCTCTGGGCATACGAATCAGACGAATCCGCCAGTTTATAGTACCCAGAAAATAAAAAAAAGGAGAATTGCCGTCAAAGAAACGGATGGGCAATATGGGGACTTTGGCTTTTTGAATGAGCTTGACCACACTGTCCTGCCAGGGGCGATCCTGCACACGAAGGTTTCTGAAATTTAAATCAGATACTGCCCCCGAAGGGAAAAAACCCATGGGATGGCCATCCTGTAAATGGCCAAGAGTTTCGCGAACGCCATTAAGGTTGGCTGTAGGCTGCAATTTTTTATTACCCTGAGGCTTGACGGAAATAAAATTCACATCCATTGCCTCAATCAAGGATAAAAGCCTGTTAACCATTAGCTTGAAATCTTGCCGAATATGGGCCATAAGATCAATCAGCATAATGCCGTCCAAGCCACCGTAAGGATGATTGGATATGGTTATAAAGGCCCCTTCGGGCAATTGTTCCAGGCGTTCTGCATTGCCTATGCGGTACTGCACCCCGAGATCCTGTAATAAAGCAGAAGCAAAAGCTGCTCCCGTGTACTCGCAACAACGCTGATATAAGGCATTGACCTTGTCGAGCGCGAACATTTTGATGACTCGCCCGGCCAGCAGATTCCCCTGTTTACCTCTAAACACAGGGGACATCCGCTCTAAATCACTGATATCTACTACATGTGTCTTCACAAGAACACCTTATTGAATACAAAGCTATAAATTGACTTCTTGTTTTGGTGCAGGCGTTTGATTTTTTTTTGATTCTTTTTCGTCTTTGTCGCGTTTATCTGCCAATATTAATAATTCAATGGTACTTATAACATTCACCACTAATAAAACAATACAAGCCAACGCACCGGTATAAATTATTGAATCTCTGATAAATATCTCTGCCAGCAGAATTAAAGAAACCACTACACGCACTTCGGTGGGACCAAGAATTCCCGTATCTATGGAGTATTGGTCTGTGACCTTATAGCGCATCAGGGTGGTGATCATTGCCCAACCATACATTACTACAAAAGCTACTCCAAAAAATTTAACAAAGCCCTCTGTATAAAAAGCATAGCCAGAACCTATCAATAATGTGGTAAACCAATCCACTGTGATGTCCAGACTGAATCCGTACCACTTGCGGGGTTTGTTGCGATAATAAGCCAACCTTCCGTCCAAAGAATCGCCAAACCAATTAATTATAAAGCCCAACACACCCAACAACAAATAAAGTGAATTCCAATAAGCCGCCATTACAAAAGAGGCCGCTGTCAGCAGGCTGCCACAAAAACCAAAAAAGGTCAGCATGTCCGAAGTCACCCAACCTGGAATGTGTTTCACCAAAAATGCCAGGGCACTTTGTTCCGGTTTCTTTAAAATATTGGTCCGATGTCTACCCTTGGAAATGGTATTTAATATCTCAAAGTATTCACGCTTTTTGTGATTCTTCATTTTTTTTATGTTCCTCATATATATGGTTGTTTTTTGATAGTACTCTTCTTTCCTGTAAAAAATCATTAAGTGCTTGTTCTATCTTTTGAAGCAAGTATTCTACAAAAGCAGTCGAAGCTCCTTTGCTGTCGCTTATAGCCAGTGCTTTGTAATAATCGTGTCTTGATTCCAGCAAATATTGCTCCAGGGGTATATACATAAAGAGGCTGTTTATCCTCGACAATAATAAACCGCACCACAAACGCCCCAACCTGCCGTTACCGTCGAGAAAGGGATGGATGAATTCTGTCTCATAAAAAAAAACACAGCTTTTTATAAGCATGGGGTCTTCGCTGTCTTTGAGGTAACGGAATAAGTCTTGCATCAGATAGGTTAACTTTTTGGCAGGAGGAGCTATGTGAGCCACGTTATCGCCGTGTACAATGCCGACTTCGCGATTGCGAAACTTACCGGGTAGTTCCTCCAGTCCGTTCATCAGCATTTTATGCGTTTTAAGAAAATCTTTGAGCGAAAAGGGATCCATCAACGAAAGTTCGTCGTAGACCTTCAAAGCATGTTGGGCTTCGAGCATCTCCAGTGGATCTGCTTTAATTTGTTTTTGTTCCAGAACTGCCTTTATCTGTCTCAGACTCATCTTGTTCCCTTCCAAGCGCAAGGAAGCATGCACCTTAAGTAAAGCATTACGCTTTCTCCAACTGGCCGGAGGTCTACGAAAAGTACCGGCATTTACCTGTCCTATCTTTTCCGAGATAGAAGATACACATCTCAGTATCAATGGAGTGATAGTATACGGAGGTTTCATGGCCTGGCGATTTGGTGGTCAAAGTTAGCGTTTGTTTTTAAAAAAGCAATATCGCTTCTATAATTCGGTCTTTCAACAAAGGTATATTGTATCTTGTTAAGATCATTTTATTAATCAGATTGCAAAAACCCAAGGCTGTTTTACAAAAATAGTTGCCTGAGACCAGCCTCAGTAGGTTTGTCTCAAACAACTATTTTAAAACCAGATAAACCCTATGGCTTATTTATAAGTAAAACAAGCCAACTTCATACCCGAAAAAGTCTAAAGACTTATTTTTCGAAACGAGCTTCTACAACCGACCAATCCAGTACTTGCCAAAAGGCAGAAATAGCATCCGGACGGCGATTGCGGTAGTCTATGTAATAGGCATGTTCCCATACATCAATGGTAAGCAGAGGTTTCAGACCGCTGCGCATGGGATTGCCCGCATTCGATTCGGCAGTGATAATCAATTTACCGCTTTTATCTGCAGATAACCACGCCCAGCCCGATCCGAATAAAGTGGCTGCTGCTTTGTTGAATTGTTCTTTGAACGCCTCCAGCGACCCGAAATCACGATTGATAGCTTCGAGCAGCTTGCCGCCCGGAGCTGTTTTTGCCTTGGGTGAAAAGCTGTCAAAATAGAAAATGTGATTCCAGCTCTGTGCTCCGTTATTCAGGATGCCGCCTTCGGCCTGAAGCACAATGTCGTCCAACGACATCTCGGCAAATTTAGTTCCCGGAACTAAGTTGTTGAGGTTGTTGATATAGGCTTGCAGGTGCTTTCCATAGTGAAAATCTATGGTTTCGGCACTTATAGCTGGTTCTAAAGCATTGGGAGCATACTTAAGACCGGGCTTTTCGAAAGGAGCTTTCGCTCCTGCACTCTGAATACTCATAATAATACTGATTAATAAAATAACTAATTTTGGTTTCATAATAAGCAGATTTCTGGATGGTTAATCCCTATCCTAATCCTCCGGCTCAAAATCTTCTTTTCCGGCTCCGCACAAAGGACAGGTCCAATCGTCGGGAATATCTTCAAAAGCAGTTCCCGGAGCAACGCCACTATCCGGATCCCCTTCGGCCGGATCGTAAATGTAATTGCAAATAACACAACGATACTTCTTCATAGTTTATCAGTTTAAAAGTTTCATACTAAAAAAACGGACTTCTTTAGGTATTGTCCGAACAAATCTTGCGCAAGATAAAAAAAATAAGCGACCAAGCAAACATATTAATCGCTCAATTTTAAATAAGACACTTTAAAAAAACAGTATCTTCGCGGCAATTAATCAATATTACTTTTTGCCTATGTTTTGTTTTAAGAAAAAACTCATCCTGTTGATTGTTTTCCTTGGATTTACCTCCCAGCTTATTTCTAAAACCAACCTGCAATTACATTATGATTTCGGAAACGACAGAAAGCACCTGACCAGCACCCTCGAAATGTTTGAACCCGACGACTGGGGAAACACTTTTTTCTTTGTGGATTTTGACTATAACTACGGCCCCGAAAAAAACACTTCCACAGCATACATGGAGCTTGCTCGTTGTTTTAGCTTAAAAGAGTCTGCCTGGAGCCTGCATCTGGAATTAAATGCCGGTCTCTCGTCCCTTGCTCCATTGGCTATTCCTTTGAGTAATTGCTATCTGGCCGGCCTGGATCGTGCCTGGTTTTGGGAGAAAAACAATACAGCCTT
>JAQUTN010000075.1 GCA_028694375.1 Bacteroidales bacterium | reverse complement strand
TTACGCGAAGGACAAGAAGTCGAGATTAGTGTGCCTGAAGATTTTATGCAGCAACTGCTGTCGGCCAAACAAGGTTTTGCAGCCTTCCGTTTCCCCACTGTTGTCAAAACTGTAATGCCTGGCTCTCCCGGAGACAAAGCCGGCTTGTTGCCAGGCGACAGTATTGTCGGCTTCAACTCAATATTGACCGAATCTTTTACGGACTTTACTTCTTTATTGAGTCAATACGGCGACAGTAGCATTCTGTTAAGTTATTACCGGGCCGGAAATCCCGGCAATATGCTCATACACCTGGATTCTGCTGCTAAAATAGGTTTTGAACTTAAGCCACCGGCCGATATTTATCCTCTCAAACACATAGATTATTCCTTTTTTGCCTCTATACCTGCCGGTATAAAATTGGGCTTAGGCAAACTGACCGGTTATGCCGGCGATATGAAATACGTGTTTACCAAAGAAGGAGCCAAGAGTTTGGGAGGTTTTGCCGCCATAGGCAGTTTGTTCCCTCCCAGCTGGAATTGGAAAATATTTTGGGAAACCACAGCCTTTTTATCCATTATACTGGCTTTTATGAATATTTTGCCTATTCCGGGCTTGGACGGCGGCCACATCTTCTTTTTGTTGTTCGAAGTAGTAAGTAGACGTAAACCCAACGAAAAATTTATGGAATACGCTCAGATGGTCGGTATGATTATCTTACTTGCTTTGCTTATTTTTGCCAATGGTAACGACCTGTTTCGCTGGTTGTTTAAATAATAGTTGATTATCCCGGACAGTTTTGTCTATTAATAAATAATTAAGGTTATATTTGCACAAAAAGAATTGTGTATAAATTGATCTTAGATTATTTCACAGCTTGCTGTCTGCTGTTAACGGCTGCTTATGTACAGGCGGAAAATCAGCTTCGGGTAGTGTTTTACAATACGGAGAATTTTTTTGATTGCAAAGACGATAGTCTGACAAGGGATGAAGACTTCTTGCCCGGGGGTACTTATGCATGGAGCCCCGGGCGTTTTTTGCATAAAACAGAACAACTGGCCAGGGTTCTTGCTGTAGCTGGCGGAGAGAGTTTTCCTCATTTAGTGGGTCTGGCCGAAATAGAAAACGAAGATTGTCTGCAATTTTTATTAAAATCATCTTCGCTAAAAAATGCTGCCTACCGTTATATCTATGCAGAATCGGCCGATCCCAGGGGTATAGATGTCTGCCTGCTCTACAATCGCTTTGTGTTTAAACCCCTTGCCTGGGAAAGCATCAGGCCATCGTTTCCTGACAATATGAAAAAAACCAGAGACCTGCTCTATGTTCGGGGGATGTTGCCAACTAAGGAAAACTTGCATGTTTTTGTCTGCCATCTGCCTTCGCGTTACGGTGGGGCCAAGGCTTCTGAGTCGTTCAGACGTCTGGTGGCCGGACTCTTGCGTGCAAGAGTCGATTCTGTGTTTAAGCAGGAGCCCGATGCCCGTATTCTGATTATGGGTGATTTTAACGATGAGCCCGACGATTTGTCTCTTTGCTGTGATTTGGCAGCGATGTCTCCGCAAGAGCCTTATAGCTCTGCTGCCTTGTACAACCTGATGTGGCCTCTGATGAACAATCCTGATTACGGCAGCAACAAATACCAGGGTCGCTGGTCGGTGATTGATCAAATCATTGTTTCTTCGGCTTTGTTGTTTGAATTCCCCCCGCAGCAAGAGGGCTTGCCTCTTCGTCGTTTGCCGGAGGCATGGATTCTGTTTGAGGATTTTTTAGTGATCAAAGATCAAAAATACCTGGGTTATAAGCCTTTTAGAACTTACGAAGCCTATCGTTATACGGGAGGTTACAGCGATCACCTTCCGGTCTGTCTGGATATTCCTTTTTGATACTTAAAAATTCCCCTGTTGATAGTCTGTACAACACGAAAAATAGCTATCTTTGTCAGCTAAACAAAACTCATATTGAGGCCGGTTTTCAATCTGAGATGGTTTAGGCATTTACCAATTTACGAAGGGCGATGATATCAGTATGTATGGCTACCTTTAACGGGGAACGGTATTTGAAAGAACAATTGGATTCCATCCTGAACCAGCTTGGCGAAAAGGATGAACTAATTGTCTCTGACGACGGTTCAGACGATAAAACTCGGGAAATTGTACATGCATACGGGGATAAAAGAATTCGTTTTTTCAACAACCAACACCAAGGGATTGCCAATAATTTCGAGAATGCTTTATCCCGGGTCCGGGGGGACTATATTTTTCTGGCAGATCAGGACGATGTCTGGTTGCCCGGTAAGTTGGATAAAATGGTTGATTTCCTGGAAAAGGAAAAGTTGGATGTGGCCATGTGCAACTGCGCCCTGGCAGATCAGGATCTAAAGATTATTAAATCTCCGCATTTTGATGCGCAATGGCCCATGAAACGCAGACTCTTATCCAATGTGTACAAGAATGCCTGGCTGGGTTGCTGCATGGTGTTGCGTTCATCGGTATTAAAAGCGTGTATGCCTTTCCCCCGGGGCCTGGCTGCTCACGATCTTTGGTTAGCCTTGTACGCCCAGTGGCATTTCAAAACCGGTTATTTGGACGAAGTGCTGGTGTTGTACCGCAGACACAACAATACGGTTTCCTTTACGGGCTCTGTCAGCACCAATTCCTTATCGTATAAGCTGAAATACCGCTTGCATTTATTATATCATCTTATTGGCAGGAGTCTGAAGAATAGCTTTTGCAAGCCTGCAACAAAATACGCATAGTCATGAAGGTATTGTTTTTGAATCCACCTTTTTTCAACCATTTTTCCAGAGAATCCAGAAGTCCTGCGGTTACCAAAAGCAGCACTATCTATTATCCAAAATGGTTGTCTCAGGCTGCAGGTGTAGCCATCAAAGCAGGGCATAACGTAGATTTGATTGATGCTCCTGCCTGGTGTGTCGACGTACAATACGTCATAGACAGAATTGCTGCCAAAAACATCGAAGCCTTGGTGGTGGATTGTTCTACCCCGAGCATTATCAATGATTTACAGGTGGTCGACCGGATAGTGGATAAATTTCCCAATTTGCCCGTGCTCATGGTAGGTCGTCATGTTTCTGTTTTACCCGAGGAATCCTTAAAAGCTTCAAGACATCTCAAATACGTTGCTTTAAAAGAATACGATTATATTGTACGTGACTGGCTGCAAGCTTTGTCCGACGGAGCTTCCATGTCAACGGTCAAAGGCCTGGTCTGGAAAAATGCTTCCGGAGAGATAGAGCGAAACCAGCCCGCAGAATTGATTTTGAATCTGGATGAACTGCCTTTTGTTTCAGAGGTTTATAAGCGCTTTCTGAAGATTGAAGATTATTATTACGGTTTTGCACCTCATCCCAATATAACTTTTGACACCAGCCGGGGTTGTCCTTATCATTGCACTTTTTGTGCTTTTCCGCAGACTTTCAGCGGGCATCGCATGCGCTATCGTTCTGCTTCCAATGTGGCTGACGAGTTTGATTTTATCAAAAAAGAGTTTCCCAAAGTCCGTTCCATCACCTTCGAAGACGATACTTACATTATCAGCAAAGATCATGTACTGGACATAGCCGATGAATTAATCCGCCGCGGCAACAAAATTCCCTACAACGTAAATCAGCGGGCTGACCTGATTGCCGATTTGGAATTTTTCAAGACTCTCAAGAAATCGGGGCTCCGATTGGTTATAGTAGGCTTCGAAAGCGGGGATGACGAAGTGCTTAAACATATGAAAAAGAACCTCAACCTGGCCAAGGCCGAAGAATTTATGGATCTTTGTCGAAAAGCCGGCATATTGGTGCATGGTTGTTTTATGGTGGGTAACCTGAACGAAACCAGAGAAACTATGCAAAAAACCCTGGACCTGGCCATGAAACTGCAACCCGACACAGCTCAATTTTTTCCGCTGATGGTTTATCCAGGCACAGAAGCCTACCAGGAAGCCAAAGAAAAGGGCTATTTGATTACCGAGGACTGGAATCAATGGCTCACCGATACGGGTTTGCACAATGCGGTCATCAACCTGCCCAACCTCAGTAACGAGGATTTGGTGGAATTTTGCGATTACGCTAGAAGAAAATACTATACTCATCCCAATTACCTGTTCCGCAAAATTGGACAATCCCTGACGGATTTCGATGAGTTAAAACGTAACTGGATTGGTTTCAAGTCCTTAGTTAAATATCTTATCAAAGGGTCTTATTCAAAATGATTTCTATAATTACCCCCTGCTACAATTCTGTGGATTTTATTCCTCAGGCCATTGATTCGGTTATAGCCCAAACTTACAAAGACTGGGAAATGATTATTATTGATGACAACTCCAAGGATAAATCGCCGGAAATAATTCAGGAGTATTGTCGCAAAGATTCCCGCATCAAATACATCAGGACTGAACGCCCTTCGGGTTCACCGACTTTGCCACGAAACATAGGCTTAAAACATGCACAGGGTAAATTTATCGCCTTTTTGGATAGTGATGACTTATGGCTGCCTGGAAAACTGGAAGAACAACTTAGTCTGTTTCGCGAAGACAAAGTAGCCATTGTGTTTTCCAATTACGAAAAAATCTCCGAAGAAGGTAAGCGGGACAATCGTTTAATAAAAGCTCCTTCTGAGGTCGATTATAAAACTTTGCTCAAAGGAAATGTAATGGGCTGTCTGACCGTAATGTATGATACAGAAAAAGTTGGTAAGCGTTTTTTTGATTCTATAGGACACGAAGATTATGCAGTGTGGTTGTCTATACTCAAAGCAGGTTACATTGCCAAAAATACCAATACAGTAACAGCCCTTTACAGGGTGAGACGCCAATCTGTTTCTTCCAACAAATGGGATGTACTCTCCTGGCAATGGAATATTTATGTTAATGTAGAAAAAACAGGCATATTCCTGGCGGTGTATTATTTTATTAATTATGCCGTAAGGGCCTTTTTGAAACGAATTAAATAAGCTGGTATGAAAATAACCTTGATCGGGGCCTCCGGTTTTGTCGGAACTCGTTTAATGGATCTGCTCCTTAGTAAAGGTCATGAATTATTGAATATTGACAAAGAGCAAAGCCCTTTCTTTCCTGATTTGACTACCATAGCCAATGTGCTGGACAAGCAAAAAATGCAGAATTTGCTCAAAGATACCGAATTAGTCATCTTACTGGCTGCCGAACATCGCGACGATGTGAGTCCTGTTTCTTTATATTACGATGTCAACGTGAAAGGGATGCAGCATGTGCTCGAAGCTATGGAGCACAACGGAATAAAACGCCTGGTCTTTTTTAGCTCTGTGGCCATTTATGGTCTGAATAAACGGAATCCGGACGAAAGTTTTGCGGCCGATCCCTTTAACCATTACGGAAAAAGCAAATGGCAGGCAGAGCAATTACTGCAAAACTGGTACAAAGAGCATCAGGACTGGAACATCAACATAGTCCGTCCAACCGTAATTTTTGGCGAACGCAACAGGGGAAATGTCTACAATCTGCTACAACAGATTTCACAGGGGCGTTTCCTGATGGTAGGCCGGGGCCGGAATGTTAAATCGATGGCTTATGTGGGCAATGTAGTGGCTTTTGTTGAATTTTTGATTGATACACATAAAGAGGCTTATCAAGTCTATAATTATATTGATAAGCCCGATTTTGATATGAACAAATTACTGGCCCTGGTGGGCAAGGTCTTGGGAAAAAGCATGTCAAAAGTGCATTATCCTTATTTTTTGGGTATGCTTGGAGGCTGGGGCTTCGACATACTGTCGTGGTTGACAGGTCGTAAGTTTTCGGTCAGCAGTGTGCGGGTACGCAAGTTTTGTGCTACTACTCAATACGATGCCTCTAAAATGCTGGCTTCGGGTTTTAAAGCTCCCTATACCCTGGAAGAAGGCTTATCCAGAACTCTGGAATTTGAATTTGTTCATCCCAGAACCGATGACATTACGTTTAAAAGCGAATAAAGTATATGATGTTTGAAAATTTGAGTGAACGGCTGGAACGCTCGTTCAAAATACTTAAAGGACAAGGCCGCATTACCGAAATCAATGTTGCCGAAACACTTAAAGAAGTACGCAAAGCGCTCCTGGATGCAGACGTAAATTATAAAACTGCCAGGCAATTTACCGACGACGTTAAGGAAAAGGCCATGGGCATGAATGTCCTGACAGCTGTCAAGCCTCAGGAAATGATGATCAAAATAGTTCACGACGAACTCACAAGTCTGATGGGTGGTGACAGCGTGGATGTGAATATAAAAGGTAGTCCTGCCGTCGTTTTAATGTCGGGTTTACAGGGTTCGGGTAAAACGACATTTTCCTGTAAGCTGGCAAAACTACTTAAAACTAAACGAGGGAAAAATCCTCTCCTGGTGGCCTGTGACGTATATCGTCCTGCTGCCATCGAACAATTGAAGGTATTGGGGGAGCAGGTTGGTGTGCCTGTGTATCTGGAAGAAAACCAAAAGGATCCGGTACAGATAGCCCGTAACGCCCTGCGTTTTGCCAAACAACAGGGATACGATCTTTTGATCATAGATACTGCCGGCCGGCTTGCGGTAGATGAGTTGATGATGACTGAAATTGCCGCCATCAAAAAAGCGGTCAATCCTCAGGAAATTCTTTTTGTAGTAGACGCCATGACCGGCCAGGATGCCGTCAATACAGCCAAAGAATTTAACGATCGTCTGGATTTTGACGGAGTGGTGCTCACCAAGCTCGACGGTGATACCCGTGGGGGTGCAGCCTTGTCTATTCGTAGTGTAGTACAAAAACCTATCAAGTTTATTGGAACGGGCGAAAAACCCGAGGCACTGGATGTTTTTCATCCTAAGCGTATGGCCGATCGAATTCTGGGCATGGGTGATGTGGTGTCTTTGGTGGAAAAGGCTCAGGAACAATATGACGAAACGGAAGCTCGCCGGTTGCACAAAAAGATCATCAAAAACCAGTTTGATTTCGACGATTTCAGAACACAGATTGCCCAAATCAAAAAAATGGGTAATATAAAAGACCTGGCATCCATGATACCCGGTGTGGGTAAAGCCATAAAGAATGTAGATATTGACGACAATGCCTTTAAGAATATCGAAGCCATCATTGATTCCATGACTCCCTATGAACGCGGCAACCCTGCATTGATTGACAGCAGTCGCCGACAGCGCATTGCCCGGGGCAGTGGTACCAATATTCAGGAAGTCAACAATCTGATGAAACGTTTTGACGAAACCCGTAAGATGATGAAAACTGTCAGTACCATGAATCCCAATAAGAAACATGGTGGTAAAAAACGCAAATAATTAAATTGTACCAATATGCAACTTATAGACGGAAAAGCTGTTTCTGAACAGATAAAACAAGAAATTGCCGGGGAAGTATCTATCATGAAAGCTGCCGGGCAAAAAACACCTCATCTGGCTGCTGTACTGGTAGGCCATGATGGTGGCAGCGAAACTTATGTGGCCAACAAAATCAAAGCCTGCCAGGTTTGCGGTTTTGAGTCCTCATTACTACGTTTCGAAGAAACAGTCAGCGAGGAAACATTACTGTCAGCTATCGACAAACTCAATCGGGATGCCTCTGTGGACGGTTATATTGTGCAATTGCCCCTGCCGGCTCATATAGACGAGCACAAAATAATAGAAGCCGTTGATTATCGCAAAGATGTGGATGGTTTTCATCCTATCAACGTTGGCCGTTCGTTTATCGGACTACCTGCCTTTTTGTCGGCCACTCCGGCAGGCATTCTTGAATTGATCAAACGTTACGATATTCCTACTGCCGGAAAACATGTAGTAGTAATAGGTCGCAGCAATATTGTAGGCAAACCACTGGCCGCATTGCTTATGCGCAAGGCCTATCCCGGTAATGCCACAGTAACCGTGGTACACAGCTATTCTGCTGATATAAAGGAGCAATGCCTGAAAGCCGATATTATTATTTGTGCTTTGGGCCGTCCCGGTTTTCTCAAGGCTGATATGGTAAAAGAAGGAGCAGTGGTGATTGATGTAGGAACTACCCGTTTACCCTCGGATAAAACAAAAAGCGGATTTAAACTCTTTGGAGATGTCGACTTCGAGACCGTGGCTCCAAAATGTTCCTATATTACTCCTGTACCCGGAGGGGTGGGGCCTATGACCATAGTTTCTTTGATGAAAAACACGCTGCTGGCTGGCTCCAGGGCCATTTATCGCTGATTCTGACTATGCCTGGTTCTTTATTGCTGATACTGATTGCTTCACTTTTGAATGACAAAACATTTTAAATATTCCTATCTGACAACGCTGTTAATTTTAGTGTTTGTTCTGAGTCTGTCCTGTAAATCAAAAACTGCTGCCGATGTAGCTATGTCTTCCCGGGACAGAGCAATATTAACGGAGTTTTTGCAGGAGGCAACAGAATCGGGCTTAAACGAAAAGACTAGCGGACTCAGGATTAGGGCTATCGCGAGTTCTTTTTTGGGCAGCCCTTATATTGCAGGCAGTCTGGAAGCAGAAGGAGAGGAGAGGCTGCAGATAAATCTCAGGGCTTTCGATTGCCTGACTCTGGTGGAGACTGTTTTAGCGCTGAATGAAACAATAATGCAGGCCAATAGCCTTGATTCCTGCCCGGCTGTTTTTTCCAGGGCCTTGCAGAACATTCGTTACCGTAACGGCCAGATTCAAGGCTATACTTCCCGTCTGCATTACACCAGCGAATGGCTGTTGAACGGACAGGAAAAGGGAGCTTTCATCATTTTAAGCGATTTGTTTGCCGGAGAAGCTTTTCCGCTAGAGCTTAACTATATGTCTACACATCCG
This sequence comes from Bacteroidales bacterium, assembly GCA_028694375.1. Lineage (GTDB taxonomy): Bacteria > Bacteroidota > Bacteroidia > Bacteroidales > UBA1402 > UBA1402. The sequence continues at coordinate 194 of JAQUTN010000075.1, read as the reverse complement.
GATAATTACCCTGCCTTAAGGGATAATTCCGTCCTTACAGAAGAAATGGCGGCAATCGAAACTCGCCTGAATAAAGCAAAACTGAGTTATATTCCCAAAACAAGACTGGCGGAGTATATCGAAGACATTCCCGAAGGAAGCATTATTGCCATTTCAACCAATCTCGATGGCCTGGATATTGCTCATATTGGTTT
>JAQUTN010000074.1 GCA_028694375.1 Bacteroidales bacterium | reverse complement strand
CTATGCCCGTAATCAGCATTTGCTCCATCTGGTACCAGGTTTCCCACATTTCGCGGCCATAAATACCTTTCAAAGTCAGAGCTTTGAAAATAATTTCGTTCCAGTTGACCTGAGTGGTATCGGGCAAAATGCCCAGCAGGGCAATTTTGGAACCGTTGTACATATTCTCAATCATACTTTCAAAGGCCTGCGGCGAACCCGACATTTCCAGCCCAATATCGAAACCGTGCATGTGTAATGACTTTACCACGGCTTCGATGCTTTCGCCTTTGGCTGGATTCACCGTGTGGGTAGCACCCATTTTGCGAGCCAAATCCAAACGGTATTCGCTGACATCGCTTACTACTATGTAACGAGCCCCGGCAAAGCGGCAAATTGCCGTGGCCATGGAGCCTATAAGGCCGGCTCCGGTGATAAGCACGTCTTCGCCGATCAAGGGAAACGACAAAGCAGCATGCGTGGCATTACCGAAAGGGTCCATGATGGAAGCCATTTCGTCGCTGATGCGAGGGTCGAGTTTAACAATGTTTGAGGCCGGAACCGCAAGGTATTCGGCAAAGGCCCCGTCGCGGTTCACCCCAATGCCGACCACATTTTCGCAGACATGCAATTTGCCCCGGCGACAATTGCGGCAATGCCCGCAGGCTATGTGTCCTTCGCCCGTCACCCGGTCGCCGGTTTTAAGATTCTCTACTCCCTTACCCATTTCCACTATCTCACCGGCGTATTCATGCCCGATGATCATAGGTGTTTTGATAGTACGCTGTGACCAGGCATCCCATTTATAAATATGCAGGTCAGTACCGCAAATAGCGGTTTTGCTGATTTTTACCAGCACATCGTTGATGCCCGGCTTAGGAATGGGCCTGTCGCACATCCAGAGGCCTTTTTCGGGGCGAAGTTTTACTAAAGCTTTCATCTTACAAATCAGTAATTTATAATAAGCTTTTAAAAATCATTTTGCATGATAATTATATGACACCCAAAGCTTTGCCCACTTTTACAAAGGCAGCAATGCAACGATCCAGGTGTTCGGTTTCGTGACCGGCCGAAAGCTGGACACGAATGCGAGCCTGCTCTTTGGGCACCACCGGATAAGAGAAACCTATCACATAGATGCCCTCGTCCAGCATGCGGGCGGCAAATTCCTGCGAAAGTCTGGCGTCGTATAGCATCACCGCACATATGGCTGATTCTGTGGGTTTTATATCGAATCCCAAAGCAGACATTTTCCGTACAAAATAAGCCGTATTGCTATGCAATTTCTCCTGGAGCTCATTGGTAGTTTGTATCATTCTGAATACTATGATACCGGCTGCAGCAACCATGGGCGGAATGGAATTCGAGAACAGATAAGGCCTGGAGCGCTGGCGCAGCATTTGTATTATTTCGCGGCGTCCGGTGGTAAAACCGCCTATGGCTCCTCCAAAAGCTTTACCAAGAGTGCCGGTGATAATTTCGGGTTTGCCTCTGAGCCCGTACAATTCGGTCACTCCCCTGCCTGTTTGTCCTACTACACCGGCCGAATGCGATTCATCCAGCATAAGCATGGCGTCGTATTGCTGAGCCAGGGCATATATTTTGTCCAAAGGGGCCACATTTCCATCCATAGAAAATACTCCATCGCTTACAATCAACCGGAAACGCTGAGCCTGAGCTTCCTGTAATTGCTTTTCCAAATCCTCCATATCGGCATTGGCGTAGCGATAGCGTTTGGCCTTGCAAAGCCTTACTCCGTCAATAATGGAAGCGTGATTGAGGGCATCCGAAATAATGGCGTCCTCCTCGCCCAGCAAAGGTTCAAACAAGCCCCCGTTAGCATCGAAACAAGAAGCATAAAGAATGGTGTCTTCCATGCCAAAGAAGCGGGAGATTTCTTTCTCCAGTTCTTTGTGCAGATCCTGGGTACCACAAATAAAACGCACCGACGACATGCCGTATCCTCTCTCTTCGAGCACCCGGGCGGCTGTTTCCCTCAGCAGGGGATGATTGGACAATCCCAGGTAATTGTTGGCGCAAAAGTTCAGCACCTCGCGGTTGTCGGCCAACCTGATGCTGGCTGACTGTGGGGAATGAATCACTCTTTCGTCTTTGTAGAGACCGGCGGAACGAATGTTATCGAGTTCTGCGCTGAGAAAATCTTTAAATTTTTCGTACATACTACTTCTTTTTTATTGCTTCTGATTAGTATCAACAGGCTCTGACTTTCCTGCTTTCACATTATCAATATATCGCGACTTTAAGTCAGAATAGCAGCCTTTCACAGGTTTCCTTCAGGGAATCAGCAGCTTTTGAGCCCTGGAGCCTTTCTCGTTGGAACAGAGCAGCACATACCACTGATGCCTGGGCAAACGGCGGAGATCAAAAACCTGATTATGTGCCTGAACAATGCTTGAATACAAGAGTGAACCGTTCATTCCAAAAACACGCAATCTGTTGTTCAATCCTTGCTCTTCGAGAGGCAGCCGGATTCGGAGCATACCTTCACTGACTGAAACATCCATTTCCTCCTCTTCCTTTTGAACTGAACTGATGGCCACCGGTTCCTTGGCTTGCAGAGCATAGAGCCAAACATAAAACAAGCCGCCGGCATAATTGCCCGCTTTGGCTCTAAACTTTAGGTTAATCTTGCTTTTTCCTTTGAACAAAGCCGAAGGGATGTTGTAATCCACTTCCTGAAAGGCATCAACATTCCATTTTCCCACCAGGCTCTCGCTGGCAAAGACCACTTCGTCCAGCAGGATGTCAAATTCGCGGCTCAGGCCTTCGTTGCCCCAGTAACGGACCCGCAGGAACATACTGTCCTGGCCGTCCAGCGGAATGGTGTAACGGATATAGCCTCCGTTGTAGGCATCTCTCCAGCTTTCGCCCTGATGGCTGCCGGTGCTGGAACTGGATACAAAAATTTTGTATTTGCTTTCTGCCGCGGAATAACCGGCATCGATGTCTGCCACTAAAACTTGCTCGTAACGCAACCTCTCAGCCCTGCCCGGGTCGGACATCAAACGCAGATGGAACAAGCCTCCGGCCGCATGACCCTCCAGGGCATCGAATCTGACTCTGATGCTGCTTTTTCCGGCCGTCAGGGCTACCGGGATTTCGTAATCCACAGATCTGAATTCCGAAATATTCCATTTACCGGCCAGGTTTTCGCGGGCAATGGTATCGCCATCCACCAGAATATCGAAAGTCCTTTTACCGCTTTCGTAACCCCAATAAGTAGCCCTTAACACCAAAGTGTCAACTCCCAGGGTGCTCATTTCGTAACTGAACCAGCCTCCGTCGGAAGCGTCCCTGTAATAGGTGTTTTGATACACACCAACATTGGTGTTTTCGCCTTCGGCATGGTGGTTTTGATCGGGTTGCTGTTCTCCTGTGGCAATCTGGTCTACAGTTCGGGCTTCCAGCATCAGGCGTTCCTGTTCTTCGCGGGCCAGCAGTTCGTAAATTTCCTGATATTCATCGGGACGAAGTTGCATCCAGTACATCATATACCGGGCATCGTGTACTGCATAAAAAGGTTGCAGGATCAATTTCTTGTAAGTGGTATCGTGATTTGCTGTCAAAAACTCTGCTGCTTCAAAACTCAGTGTAGCCGAATCAAGCATATGAACAGCCTGAGGGAGGGAATCCCTGTTGCCCACCAGCACCGGAGCCTGATTCAAAGGAAGCAAAGGCCCCACGGCCACATGATCCATACGGCCTTCGGCGGCCAGCAAACCATCCAGTCCGCTGCTGTCCACTTTAGCTCCCAACAACAAGGGGCCATACATCAGGGCCAGGTATTCGTCCACATTGGGCAGAGTTTTGTAATGAATTTTCATTGGCAACTCCACACTCAGCACATCGCCGTCCTGCCAGCTTCTGCTGATGCAGACATAGCTTTGGGGGCTGCTGTTGTGTGCCATTATTTCTCCATTGATACGTATACTGTATGCGCTGCTGTCGGCCCAATAAGGATGACGCAGCCAAAGACTGAAATGCCGGGGCCCGCCTCCGGGAATCTGAACACTGATTTCTGCTGAACTTGCATACGGGAAGTCAGTCTGCTGGGTAATTACTACGCCCTGCTCCCGCCAGTTGAGTTGTGAAGGGATAAACAAATTCAGATAGAGGGAATCGGCACGCTGAGTGTATATAAACTGGCCGTATTTGCCGTGATTTTCCATACCACTGCCCACACAGCACCACATGGCCTGATTCACCTGCGAATACACCCGGTAATGCCTGGGCCGGGCCGAAGTAAAATACACATAGCCTCCGTGTTCGGGGTGTTGTGTTGACAAAATATGGTTGTAGAGCGCCTGTTCGTAAAAATCAGCGTAGGCCGCCTCTTGCCTGACGCGAAAGAGATTTTCGGTCAGTTTGAGCATATTGTAGGTATTACAGGTTTCGGGGCCTTCGCGGTAAGTGACGTAGTCCTCGCAGGCTGCAGGGGCAATAAAATGCTCATTGCGACTGTTGCCTCCCAGGGCCAGGGAGCGATTATAGGCCACATCGTTCCAGAAAAAACCGGCAGCACTGGCATAATCCGACAATGAAGGCGATAATTCATAAATACGCTGAATACCAACAAACTTGGGCACCTGAGTATTGGCGTGCATATTGTCCAGATAGCGGGCATTTTTGTTAGCCATACCATTAAGCAAAGATTGATGTGTAAAGCGTTTAGCTGCGTTCAGATACTTGAAGTCTCCGCTGAGTTGATAAGCATCGGCCAGCACCTCGTTCATGCCTCCGTGTTCGGTATTGAGCATAGTCTGCATCTGAGTGTCGGACAAAGCAGAAGTGATCGCCAGAGCCCAGTCGCAATAATCCAGAAACATCTTCAGGGCTGTGCTGTCGCCGGCATAGAGCCAGGCGTCCCTGAGGCCGGCAAACATTTTGTGCACATTATACCAGGGCACCCAGGCCTGATTGTAAGCACTGAAATCTCCATTTGCAAAACGGGTCCAGAGGTTCTTGCTGCCGGGAATACCGCCCAGGTAATGCTCCATTTTAGGATCCAGTTGAACCGCTGCCTCCTGACAGGTCTTCAGGCTGACAAGCATGCTGTCCATTCTGGCTTTGAGCTGAGCTTTGGTCAGAGGATCATCAGTAGCGGCATAGTGAATGGCCAGAGCCGAAAGGTAATGCCCTCCCACGTGCCCGTCCAGGCCGGCCCAATTGCTGAAAGCCTCAGCTCCGTTGTCCAGGCCGGCTTGTTTGTAATAGGGCTGCAGCAAACGAGCCATATCGTATTGGAGCAGGTTTTGAATATTCAAATCCATCGCCCGCTTAAAAGGGCTGTCCAGCAAACGAACATCCTGCAACGAGAAATGATCGGGATACAAAGCCTTTTGTGCCTGCAGAGAACAATCGCCAACAAGCAGATAAAACAGAGTTAGAAAACTAACAAACAATAACTTAATAGATATTCGGATGTGTGAATTCATAGTAAGCGATTTTTAAATTCAGGAATTACAAATATATCTTAATTCTGCTGAATAATCAAAGGATATTTATTTATTTAAGCAGAAGGAAAAGCACAAAAAAGAAGAGTTTGTCTCTATGAAAGAGACAAACTCTTCGCCTAATGTTATTCGAAAAGCCTAATTCAAAAAATTCAGGCAGATCGATTCAGCCCCTGTGGACTGTGTCAGTAATAACTGATTGCCAGCCAGAAACTTACTTAATCTCAATCTGTTTAATCAACTTGGTCTGAGCTTCTTCCTTTTTGGGAATACTGATGTTGAGAATGCCATTTTTGTATTTGGCAGCAATTTTGTCGTTTTCGACCAGATCGGGCAAAGTGAAACTGCGGTTAAAAGACTGATAGCTGAATTCCCTGCGGGTGAATTGCTGACCCTCTTTGACCTCGTTCTCCACTTTCTTTTCCGATGAAACTGTCAATACATTGTTTTTAAGTTCCACCTTGAAATCATTTTTTTCAAAACCCGGTGCAGCCAGTTCGATCTCGTAGGCTTTTTCGTCTTCCTTGATATTTACCGAAGGAAGGGTGGTATTGGTATCCGAATAATTGCGGTTCGACCAGTCAAACAAATCCGTATCAAAAAAGCGGTCGAACAAACCGGGAAGCGAATTGTTGAATCTTGCTAAGTTCATAGTTTTATCCTCCATACTTTTTAGGTTAAACAATAAATTACATACAAGCATCTACTCACAAAAATGAGGCCAGGCAAGAATAAGGCTGTTTTGTCTGACAGATTATACACTCAACAGTCATATTGTCTGATAGTTGACTTAATTTTTTTAAAAAATGTCAGCTCCAGTGTTACAGTAGACAGTTTCGATCGTCATTTATATGTTTTTGTTTCTTTTACAGCCCTACGATGAAAAACCTAAAAAAACTCAGCCTCTTTATTATTATTTTGTGTATGCCTCTGCTCAGCCGGGCCGACAAAGACATCATTGTCGATCACGAAAATGAAACCATCACCATTACTGCCTGCTTTATTTGCAGTGCCCCCCTCGAAAAATGTCTGAACGATGCCATCCGCCTCTGGAACCTGGAAAGCGGCAAGTATTATTATCGGGTGAGCGGCCTGGATTCCATCCGGCATTACCGCGTGGACTTTAAGCTTTACGCCAACGAAAATCCCGTCGGCGATCTGGCCACGAATACAGTGAGTGTTATTCCCGATCAAAGCACACTCTGCAAACCTCTTAAAATAAGTAAAAACAGCTATTGCCATCGCATAGAGCAGGCTGTCGGTTTCTCGGACGGCAAAAACATTGCCATCAACGAAAAATTCATCAACAATAAATACGTCCTGGCTCACGAAATTGGCCACAACCTGGGCCTGGGCCACAGCAAAGGCTTAATGTCGCCCTACCTGAGCGAAAGTCATATCAGTATGTTCAATATTCAGGAATCGCTGGCTCAGCTCTGCGACACCAGTAGTTTGCGTAAAAAAAGCCTGCGCAAACAATTCGAACTGGGCAATAAGCCCGACCAATTTGGCTATGTCAAACTGGTGGCCGAGAACGAGATCCAGCTCACTTAACTTCAAGTTTAAATTTGATGTTTCAGTACCGGCTTATCTGATGCCAATCCTCTGGATTGTATCCCTTGATTTAGGGTGTCTGCCAATGAACTCCGTATTGATTTCCCAGGAGATCAAAATAACTCAAACTGAGCCCGTTTACCAAAGCCATATCGATAGGGTTCTTTAATGTAATAGAATAATAATCGTACTCTTGGTCAAATTCGGCGTTGGGCGAAGTAAGAAATTCCATGTCGGCAATTCTTAAATCTATCCCCGACGACATCAGGTGGCGGGGATTAATTTCTGAACCATCCGTCAGCTGATAGCTAAGCGTAATAGAAATCAGCCGGTTGGAATCATCAATGTGTAAAGTCGGAACAGGAAAAATCAGGTAATCCTGCATATCCACCGTTTTGTACTCAAAACTGAAGGTTTTGCTGTCCAGACTTAAGGTGTATATACCCTCGTCAAAAGGCAAATAATACTGTTGATGAGTTTCCTGATCAAATCCCCTGCGAAGAAAATTTAATTTAAATTCCTTGTTGTTGATGTAGCAATTTTCCGATTGAATATCGTTGTGAGGATTGCCGGCAGGCCCACTGAGCCGGGCGTTTTCGGCTACGGAGTTGTCGGTGTTGTCCAAAATACTGTTGGGGCCGTTCAGGTGGATACCGTACTGGTTGAGATTGATTTCTGTCCCCGAGTTAACATAGGGATTGCTGTTCATAGTGCCGACTATTCCCCCTCTGAAATCATAATTCTGATACAATTCAATCCGTTTCCCATCCTGAACATCGGGACGGCCATCCTTGTTCATGTCTATATTACTGGCCAGGGCTTCGTAATATTTGTCGACCTGTGTAAGAAAAGCCAGTTCCTTGTCAGTAAGCATGATGGTAGTGCCAATAGGATCGTTTGCAGGTATTACCCTGCTGCCCGATAAACTAAGTGTGGACAAATCAATGCTCGTCACATTTTTGTCCATAGCCACCAAAGGCAACAAATGACAGCCTCCGGCAAACAAATTTCCAACAAATTGATTGTCGGAGGTCAAAAATACCAGACAGGAAGCAGAACCCAGGGGAGCTCGCCCGCTAAAGCTTCCGTCGTTTTTGATCTCGACCATCTCGTATTCGTTACCATAGAAAATCAGCACTTTGGTTGCATCAGCCAGGCTGTATCCCGCATCGGGAGCTCTGGTAGACATAGCAGGCGCACTCATAGCCCCGGAGCCGATTTGTCCCCGGATACGGATTTTCTCTATACGAACATAATCCTTATCGCAACTAAATAGTGCAACAGAGAAGAGCAGAAAATACAAGAGTTTTTTCATAGCAGTAGGTCCAAATAAGGTCTGAGAATAATGCACAAACATAGCTCATATTTGTGTCTGATGTCATCGGAACAAAAAATAAATTTATCCCGGATTTTGCTCTTTCCTCAAGAGTTTCCACAAGCTGAAACTCATCATAAACAGCAGACTTACTACAATAGCCGAAATGAGCATCACAGTATTGAACGACCAATTACGATCCAGGAAGAATCCAAAAGCAGGCGGTCCCAAAGCAGTACTAAACACCAGTATGGTCGAAAAATAACTTCGGATCTTTCCTAATCGTCCTTTGCCGTAAACTTCCACCTGCAGAGCTGTTTTGACTGTAGATCCCAGACCGGTCGAAATCCCCAGCAAGGCGTAAAAAACCGGAAACACCCAGGGACTGTTTACCAAAGACATCATCAACAGGGCCAGCAAAGCCGGAACTAAATACAAAGGGAAAAGACGTATGCCCGAATAGCGATCTACCAGACTGCCGGATGCCAGCAAAGCCAGGGCATTGAAAATGGCGAAAAAGGCAAAGGAAAACAAGACCCAGTCCGAAGACCAGCCCTTACTTTCGGCAATGCTGTACTGGTACAAAAAGATGGCAGTATTCAAAAAAGGCACTATGAAAATATTGGCGGCGATCAACCAAAAACGAACCGTCAGCAAATCAGAAGGCTGCGATGACTTTTTGACTTTTTCGCTCCGCTTCTCAGACTTGTAGCGGGCTACCGGATTCAGGGCATAGACCGAAGGAATCACCACCAGGGCAGCCATAGCCAGCAAGAGCAACAAAGCG
>JAQUTN010000073.1 GCA_028694375.1 Bacteroidales bacterium | reverse complement strand
GTCCACAATAAATCGTCCAGGGCATTGTTTTTGAAATTGGAATTCCAGTCGCATTGAAACAAGGGTACATCGGTAAAGCCGGCAGCCCTGACAATATCTCGAATGTCCTCTATATAGGGTTTGTCGGTACCGTAGGAACCGAATTCGTTTTCTACCTGTACCATGATGATATTACCACCTCTGTTTATTTGCAGATCGGCCAGCTGCTGACCTACCTCGTTCATAAAGATCCCTACCCTTTCCAGGTAATAAGGATCCTGAGAGCGCAAAGCTATGCCTTCTTTTTTGAGCAGCCACCAGGGAAGGCCTCCCATTTCCCATTCCGCACAAACATAGGGACCGGGCCTGACAATCACGTACATGCCTTCTTTTTGGGCTAAACGGCAAAATTCAGCCACATCGTTTTGTCCTTCGAAATCGAATACTCCGGGCTGTTGTTCGTGAATATTCCAAAAAATATACAGACAAATAGAGTTCATGCCCAAGGCTTTGCTCATTTTTATGCGATGTTCCCAGTAAGGCCTGGGGATACGAGTGTAATGAATCTCGGCAGCCTTAATCACAAAGGCTTCGCCATCGAGCAGAAATTGCTTGTCTCCTATTTCGAAGCTCGAGGCTTTGGGAGCGGTACATCCTGCCATCATGCAGATAAGGCAAAACAGGATTGTTTTGGTTAAAAGCTGTCTGTTCATAGTTTTTTTTTGATAGTATTAAAAAACGCCATCCGTCCCTTGGACTTATTCCTAAGTCCCGGCATACAGATGGCGCGAAAATACAAAAAATATCCTCAGTAAACAGTTTTTAGCACCAAAATAGTAAGGTTCTAAAAATTTAGCTAACAGTGTTCAGCGGATGTTGTTGCGAATTTTTTCCAAATAGCTTTTCATCCCCTGAGCATTTTTGTTTTTTACTATTTCCAGAATTTGTTTCAATTCGGAACGTATCAGTTCCAACTGGGCGGGAGTTTCAGGATTGAAGAGTATTTCCTGCAAAAGGAAGTCGTCTTCGTTCATCAGGCCACGCGCTATTGCCAGGTGTTTTTTAAAAGTAGTTCCGGGAGCATCCTGATGTTTCATGACCGCCGAAAAAACCAGAGTCGACACGAAAGGAATGGACAAGGAATAAGCCACGGTTTCGTCGTGTTCTTTGAAGGAATATTCAAAGATATTCAAACCGAGTTTGCGGTATAAATCTCTGAAGAAAGTCTTACCCAGGTGATCGCTTTCGGAAATAATAATGGCATTCTCGCTCGAAAGATTGTTCAGACTGGCAAAGGTTGGACCGAACATAGGGTGAGTCGAAACAAAACGGAAACCACAGCCGGCATAAAAATCTTTCAGGCCGTTTTTGACACTGGCAATATCACTAATTATACAGGAAGCGGGCAGCAAGGGCAAAACCGTTTTAAAAGCTTCGATAGTATATTTCACAGTAACAGCGTTTATTAGCAATTCCGGAGCGAATTCGCGGATTTCTTCGGGATCCTTGAAACGGCAGGTATTGTAAATAAAACGAAGTTTCTGAGGATCTCTGTCGTAGACGGCCGTTTCGTGATCAAAACTCAGGATATCGGCAAAGAAACTGCCCATTTTGCCGGCACCCAAAATCAGGATTTTCATTCTTCTAAAGTAATTGAATTGTCCATACTCATGATTTCTATCTGCAGCCTGACCGACTCTTCGTGTATGGCTTCCAGAATTTTTTGCATACAATCGCCCATGATGCCCAAACTGGCGGCCTGTTTTACTCTTTCTTCAATAATCTCGTTGTAACGGGCGGCCTGCAAAACCTGTATGTTGTTTTCTTTTTTGTATTGTCCTATTAATCTGGACACTTTCATGCGTTTGCTGATAAGTTCCACCAGCTGATCGTCGTATTCATCAATTTCGGCACGATAGACAGATAGTTTTTCTGCATCAGGCTTACCACCCTGACGTACAACCAATGTTTTCAGTATGTATTGCAACACATCGGGAGTAACTTGCTGACAGGCATCACTCAAAGCGGTTTCGGGTTTAAAGTGCGTCTCAACAAACAAACCGTCGTAATTCAGGTCCATGGCTTGCTGGCTCAAGGGGGAAATCAATTCCCGCTTGCCTCCCATGTGGCTGGGATCGCAAAACATCAATAAATCGGGGAAACGCCGGCGCAATTCTATGGGAAGATTCCAATGCGGTGTGTTACGGTAAATTTGTTTATCCCAGGAACTGAATCCTCTGTGAATTACTCCCATCTTGCGGATTCCAGCTTTGTAGAGCCTTTCAATGGCTCCCACCCACAATTCAAGATCGGGATTGACCGGGTTTTTTACCAGCACCGGGATATCCAGTCCCTGAACGGCATCGGCTATTTCCTGCATCAAAAAAGGATTTACGGTACTTCTTGCCCCAATCCAGAGCATGTCTACTCCGTACTTGACCGCTTCGTATACATGTTGGGCCGAGGCCACTTCGGTGCAGGTGTACATGCCGGTCTGTTCTTTAACGAGCTTGAGCCAGGCCAGTCCTTTGGTTCCAACCCCCTCGAAGGCTCCGGGCCGGGTACGCGGCTTCCAGATTCCTGCTCTGAAAATTCGTATGCCTTTTTCGGACAATTGCCGGGCAGTTGTCAGTACTTGTTCCTGTGTTTCGGCACTGCAAGGGCCGGAAATTACGATGGGCCTTGTCAGGTCAAGGTCGGGAAATAATTGTTTGTTGAATTGCATCTTGTTTAAGTGTAAAATGTATAATCATTAAATAGTAAGACTTGATTTTTTTACTGAATTTCGCTTCTGTTTGCGCAAGAAATTAAGCACTCTCCTCTGGGCTTCACGAATTTGCTCTTCGGGACTGCACAGCGAGATTCGTATGTAATGGCTGCCCTTGCTGCCAAAGATAAAGCCGGGAGCCACAAATACGCCGGCCTTGTACAAAAGTTCATCGCACAATTCCGCAGCATCGGCATAATTATCCGGTATACGCCCCCACAAAAATATCCCTTTCTGGCCGGCATCAAAGGTACAATGCAAACTACACATAAGTTCCTCTATCAAAACCCGGCGCGAAGTGTACTGCCTGTTGAGTTCGCTATACCAGCTCCGCTCCGATTGCAGGGCTTGAACCGCTGCCAGCTGCATAGGCAGGAATTGGCCGGAATCCACATTACTTTTTAAGCGTATGACCCAGGAAACAAATTCCGGATTGCCGGCCAGCATGCCTATGCGCCAACCGGGCATATTGTGCGATTTGCTCAGAGAATTCATTTCGATGCAACAATCTTTGGCTCCGGGCACAGATAAAATACTCAGAGGGCTGTCGTTCAAAATAAAACTGTAAGGATTGTCGTTGCAAATAACAATACCATGGCGACGGCCAAAGTCGACCAGTCTTTCGAAGGTGCTTTTTTGTGCAGGTGCTCCCGTGGGCATATTGGGATAATTGACCCACATAAGTTTTACCCGGCTCAGGTCCATCTTTTCCAGAGCTTCAAAATCGGGTTGCCAGCCTTTTTGTTCATCGAGTTCATATTCGATGATTTCGGCCTGCAGCAATTTACAAACTGCTCTGTATGTCGGGTAACCGGGATTGGGCAGCAAAACGGCATCACCGGGATTCAGAAAAGTCATGGAAACATGCATCACTCCCTCTTTGGAACCGATCAAGGGAAGTATTTCTCTGTCAGGATCCAGTTCTACGTCGTACCATTCCTTATACCAGGCAGCAAAAGCCGAACGCAGCTCTTTGCGGCCAATATTTGGCTGATAACCGTGAGCCGTCTTTTGCCGGGCTTCTTTACACAAAGTTTCGACCACCTCGGTCCGGGGCATAAAATCGGGGCTGCCTATGGCCAGGCTGATGATATCTTTGCCCCGGGCATTAAGCAAGGCGACTTCCCGGAGTTTGGACGAAAAATAATATTCGTTTATTTCGTCAAGACGTTTGGCAGGTTTAATTTCTTTCTGCATTATTAAGGACTTTATTAAATAAAAAAATCCCGCCTTTTGGGGCGGGATCGCTATCATTCTATTTTATCTGCTCAGATTTTTTGCACAATACTATCCCGCCCTTAACTTGTCCAGCTAAAGTAAAAATAATAAGAGTAAGCAAAAAGCTGAGTAGCCATATGTCTTGTATAATTCGGCGCAAATATACACTTTTTTTTATTTCTGACAGAAAAAACATTTTTTTTCTCAAAAAAATTAGTCTGTTTTACGAAATAACCGGTGTTCTTGCTGAATAATATCGCCCCTGTCGCAGAGAAACCTGAATACTTTGAGGCTTTTATTGCTTTCGTAGGGCAAGCTGTCTATCAATTCTTCAAGGTCAGGTTGATTGTTTTCCAGAGCTTTGAGCATGTCCCTGCTAATGTCTTCAAATTCATATTGTCGTAAACCTTCCTGCTGTTTCTTAAGACATACATCGCATTGTTGGCAATTAGACACTCGGTTCTGGCCAAAATAATGCAGCAAGCTTTTACTGCGACAGATTTGGTTTTCGGCAGCATAGGCCTGCATGGCTGTAATCCTTTCGACATAGCGTTTTTTGCGTTCTTCGTAGACTTCGGGGCCTATGTGTATACGCTCGCTTTCTTCCCTGGACTGAGTGTAAAATATAAAAGGAATTTTTTTTCGGGGAATGTAATGAATCACTCCCTGGCGGGATAAATACAACAAGCCCTCGTAGACTTCTTCCCTGGTCATTTGCAACCTGGCTGCCAGCACTTCTTCCTGTATGCGAACAAAATCGGAGAACAAACCGGTATAGGAACGCAACAAGACTTGCAAGATGCGGTCTGTTTTGTTTCCCGAGCCCGGAAGGTGATATAAGTCTTCCCTGTTGCTTAAAAAATACAATCTTGAGCTACTGTCCTGTTCATCTGTCAATTCCAGATAGGAGGCCAGCTCCAGTATTTTTAAAGCATGGTGAGCCTGCAGCATATTCAAATGAAATTTACTGCATAAGTCCTGCAAATTGAAAGGAAAGGTCATTCCCTGGCCTGAGCCTACAGCCAATTGATAATAATTACCCAGGGCTTCGTAAACTTTTCGGATGTATTTCTTATCGGGGAAGTTGTCGCTGAGCCTTTTTTTTAGCAGAGTGCTGTCTGATTTGTGATAAAGCAACACCGCATAGGCTTTTTGCCCATCACGCCCGGCACGGCCGGCTTCCTGAAAATAGGCTTCGAGCGAGTCGGGTAAATCCATATGAATGACCGTACGCACATCGGGCTTATCTATACCCATGCCAAAGGCATTGGTAGAAACAATTACCCGACAACTACCGTTTTTCCAGGCAGCCTGGCGTTCTTGCTTAGTCTGGTTGTCGAGTCCGGCATGAAAATGAGCAGCCTGTATTCCCTCTCCTTTAAGAAAGCTTGCAATTTGTTTGGTTTTGGCCCTGTTACGTACATAAACAATGGAAGTCCCTTCTACCCCCCTTAGAACCCGCAAAAGGTCTTTGTCTTTGTCTTGGGTTTCCCTGACCACATAAGCCAGGTTTTTGCGTTCAAAGCTGACTTTAAAAACATTGGGGGCGGCAAAATGCAGTTTTTCCTGTATGTCGTCCACTACTTCGGGCGTAGCTGTAGCCGTGAGGGCAAGAACGGGTACAGAAGGAAAATACTCGCGTACGCGGGCAATATTCAGGTAAGAAGGCCTAAAGTCGTAACCCCATTGCGAAATACAATGGGCCTCATCAACTACCAGCAGGTTTACGGGCAGGTTGAGGGCTTTTTGCAGAAAAAAATCGGTTCCCAGCCTTTCGGGTGATACGTATAGAAATTTAAAGTCTCCGTACAGGCAATTATCGAGCACTATCAGCATTTCCTGCTTAGTCATGCCCGAATACAGACAGGCCGCACGTATATCCATAGACCTGAGCCTGTCCACCTGATCGCGCATCAGAGCAATCAATGGGGTAACGACCAGACATAGACCCTCCATTGCCAGAGCCGGAACCTGAAAAGTGAGAGACTTACCTCCCCCGGTGGGCATCAGGCCCAAGGTATCCTTACCTCCGGCAACAGACTCTATGATTTCGAGCTGCAATTCCCTGAAATCCTCGTAGCCCCAATACTGCTTCAGTATGTCGTGATAAATACTCATTGTCCGAAGAATCATGATGTGCCGGAGGTATAAGCTCCAAACAGCCTGAAAAAAGACTAAAAAAACAGGATCTTACTCTACGGTAGCCTTGATGTCTCTGACAAACAGCTGTATGGAAGAATTCCCGTTGTAATTGTTTTCTTCAATATTATAGCAAATATCAAAGGGGTTGAACGATTTGACATGATCGTTGTGGGCATGCATACCAAAAGCTATCCCATTCATAATGTTTTCGGAATGGCTGTCGACCAGCTCAAGCTTGAGATGCTCCTGATCACGGCCAACCAAACGACTGGTGCCGTAATCAAAGACTCTTCGGGTGCAAAAGACCGGCTTATTATTGTCAGGGCCGTAAGGATTGAATAGCTTAAGCACCTTGAAAAATTTGGGCGTAATTTCCTGAAATTTAATTTCGGCATCGACATCGATGGTGGGGGTAAGCTGTTCCAGCGATATAGTATCAGCTACGTATTGCTCAAAACGCAGGGTAAACTCCTCCACTTTTTCCATTTTCATAGATAAGCCTGCCGCGTAAGTATGTCCGCCGAAATTCTCCAGTAAATCACGACAGGAGTCTATGGCTTTGTAAATGTCAAAACCGGGAACGGAACGAGCTGAGCCGGTGGCCAAATCGTTGGAACGAGTCAAGACTACCGCCGGACGGTAGTACTCTTCCGACAGCCTCGAAGCCACAATACCAATTACGCCTTTGTGCCATTCTTCATTATACACCACAATACCTTTGCGTTCAGCCAGATTGGCGCATGACAGAACTGCGGCATTGGCTTCTTCGGTAATGTTCTTGTCCAGGTCTTTGCGGGTTTGGTTGTATTGATCAATCTGCAGGCTCTTTTCTTTAGCGAAACGGTGATTTTTGGTAACCAGAAGTTCCACAGCTTCGCCGGCCGTCTGTATACGTCCTGAAGCATTGAGCCTGGGACCTATTTTGAAGACAATATCGCTGACAGTAATTTCTTTTTCGGCCAAGCCGCTGATTTGCAATATGGCTTTTAGACCAACGCTGGGATTGCCGTTCAGTTGCTTGAGGCCATGATAAGCCAGAATACGGTTTTCGCCCGTAATGGGAACAATGTCGGAAGCAATGCTGACTACGACCAGGTCGAGTAAGGGTAATAAATCGGAGAAAGGGATGCCGTTGTTTTGGGCAAAAGCCTGCATCAGCTTAAAACCCACTCCGCAACCCGATAATTCCTTGTAAGGATACTCACAATCGGGACGCTTGGCATCCAATACAGCTACGGCATCGGGCAGAACTTCGTCGGGTTTGTGGTGGTCGCAGATAACAATATCAATTCCCTTGCTTTTGGCGTAGGCTACTTTCTCTACGGCTTTTATGCCGCAATCCAGCACAATGATCAGCTTAATGTGATGCTCAAAAGCATAATCGATTCCCTGATAGGAAATACCGTAACCCTCCACATAACGATCGGGCAGGTAAAATTCGATGTTTAAACTGTATTGGCGTAAAAACTTATAAACCAAAGCTACTGCGGTAGCCCCGTCTACATCATAATCCCCGTAGACCAGAATTTTTTCTTTGTTGGCGATGGCCAGATTCAACCTTGCAATGGCCTTGTCCATATCCTTCATCAGGAAGGGGTCATGCAAATCGCTCAGTTGAGGTCTAAAAAATCTCTTCGCTTCACTAAAGCTGCTTATTCCTCTTAGTATTAGCAACTTTGCTAATATTGGGCTAATACCAAGTTCTTCAGCTAATTGTTCTTTCTGTTTTTCTTGTTCGGGGCTTAAGGTTAATAAATTCCATTTGCTCATTAGATAATATATTGTTTTCTTTCTTTTGTTCGCAGGGTTTTTTAAAACTGTACAAGGAACATTGCCCGCAGCTTTAAAAAATAATCTTACAAAAATACGTTTTTATTCCATCATTCCGGTTGGATTCAATGTGAATTTTAATCAATAAACAAGATTTAGATACTATCTTTGTGGTGCATAACGTTATACATTTAAATAGCTCAAAAAACCATGAGTTTGCAGGAGGAAATTAAGAAAGCCGGAGAAGTATTGTCACAAGGTGGCGTAATACTCTACCCAACCGATACTATTTGGGGCCTGGGTTGCGACGCCACAAATCCCCGGGCAGTCGAAAAAATCTACGCAATCAAAAAAAGGGCAGAAAACAAAGCCATGATTGTGCTCCTCGACAATCCCGGCAAGCTTGATTTATATGTTAAGGACTTACCCGGTCTGGCCTGGGATCTGATCGAAATGTCCGACAAACCACTGACCATCATCTATCAGACTGCCAGGAATCTGGCTGCAAATCTCATAGCCGAAGACGGCAGCGTGGCTATCAGAGTGAGCAAGGAAGCATTTTCGCAAGGCTTATGCAGGGCTTTTCGCAAAGCCATCGTATCCACTTCGGCCAATATCTCGGGCCTGCCTGCTCCCGCCTGTTTCAGGGATATTTCCGGAGAAATCGTCTCAGCCGTCGATTATGTGGTCAATTACAGACGCAATGAACCCGCCGGTAAATTAAAGCCATCTTCTATTATCAGCCTGGGCAGCGGAGGAGAAATAAAAATAATAAGACCCTGAACAAGAGGCACATTTACCAAGTTCGACAATGGAAAAAGATAAAAAACACCTTCTGCGTTATGTCCTGCTGGATTACCTGGCTACTCTGGCAGCTTGGCAATTGTTTAATATTTATCGTTTTTACGAGGTACGTTCCACCGTATATTTCAGCAGCCTGAGTGATTTTTTGATGAATACCAAGGCCTATTTGATGAGTGCGGGGTTGCCTTTGTTCTGGTTAATTATTTATTTTTATTTCGGCTATTACGCCAAGCCCCGGCAAAAAAATCATACCTCCGATTTGTTGAGCACCTTGTTTAGCACCCTGGCCGGTTCGCTGATTATCTTTTTTGCCGTTATTATCAACGACTATCCCGAACAATACACACTCTATTACAGGGTATTCGCCGGCTTGTTTCTTATTCATTTCTTTTGCACCTGGTTTATTCGTTTTTTGCAAACATCCAGACTACTCAATTTACACGCCGAGGGCAAGCTGGGTATTAATGTCCTTATTATAGGCAGTGGAAGGGAAGCCTACAAGCTGAGTCGTCAAATGCAACAAACCAGAAACGGTTCTGCTTACGTTTTGAAAGGTTTTGTACGCCTTGGTTACGAAGAACAGGAAGTGCCAGACAAAGAGATGCTCGGGGGGCTTGAGGAACTAAAGACGATCATTGACGAGCAGCATATCGAAGCCTTGATTCTGGCCACAGATCAACAGGA
>JAQUTN010000072.1 GCA_028694375.1 Bacteroidales bacterium | reverse complement strand
CTATGAAACGTTACGGCAGTGTCATCAAAGTAAAACCCGAAAAACTCGAAGAATACAAACGTCTGCATTCGGCAGTCTGGCCTTCGGTGCTCAAAACCATCAAAGATTGCAATATTCAGAATTATTCCATCTATTTCAAGGATGGCTTTTTGTTCAGCTATTACGAATATACCGGCACAGACTATCAGGCCGATATGGAAAAAATGGCTGCCGATCCCGAAACCCAGCGCTGGTGGACGCATTGTGAGCCTTGCCAGGAACCGCTCGAGACCAGGGCTCCGGGTGAATGGTGGGCTCAGATGGAGGAGTATTTTCACCTCGATTAAACTCTTTGGCTTTGCTGGCCTTGCTTGCCTGACGCAAGCTAATCAGCGGGCTCTTATCAGAGTATACCGACAAAACTATTTGCGGTAGGGACAATGCACCGAGCTGCAGTTGGAACACTGATGTCCTTGTCTTTTTAAGTTTTTACCCATAGGAATGATGCCGCTCAGCGACTTTTGGGGCTGCATCAGCATGGATTGATTCAGACGAATCCCACAGCAATTCCCTGGAAGCAGGCTAAACAATTCTGCCTGCTCTGTCAATGGCCAGCCACAGTCGCCCGGACTGATGGCCCGGGCCGCATGCAAACCATCATTGAGGAACTCTTTTTCTAACTCTTTATAAAGGAGCTCCAGGGTTTTTTCCACGGCAATAGTGCCCAGGAGGTCGGCAAAAAAAGCCTTGAGGCTGTCGCCTTGTTCTGAATAAGCCCGATAAAGTTCGCCGATTTGTTCACCGGCTGTGCAGACAAAAACAGCCAGCTGTTCTGTTTTGGTTAATTTTTTACTCAGGGAATCACCTATTCTAAAATCACGGCCATCAAGCTGCAGTATCTCTCCGATCAGGGATATTTGTGCAGGCAGCCGGTATGCCGCTTTGGCCTGTATTGAGGCTGAGGCATCGGCAATCACCTGCTCGATATCCTGAGCAAAATCCTCTGTTTCGTTCCGGCCGGCGGGGAGCTTTTCTTTAAAATCGGCCATACTGAGTTCCAGCTCGCGGG
Organism: Bacteroidales bacterium; assembly: GCA_028694375.1. Classification (GTDB taxonomy): domain Bacteria; phylum Bacteroidota; class Bacteroidia; order Bacteroidales; family UBA1402; genus UBA1402. The sequence continues at coordinate 8,436 of JAQUTN010000072.1, read as the reverse complement.
CTGTATATTCATATTTCCAGATTGTTATTTCAAAACCCCCGGCTTTGAAGTCATATTCCCGACGTTCTTTCATCAGCTAAAAATCCATAGAAATTGACAGATTCAGTTGCCTGCCGGTCAGGTAATTGGGTATAGCCCATTCCTGGCCGGACACGTCGGTGATCCAGTAATACGAGTTGGTGTTGTTGATGCCAAAGAGATTGAAGCAATCCAGTCCTATCCAGATGTTTTCGAAATACCTTAACAGGCCCTTTTGCATAAAAGCATCTCTTTCGAGGGCCAATACCCGGGAAAAACCAATATCCACCCTTCTGTACGGTGACATTCGTAAAGTAGCGTAGCTTCTGTCCATCGAGGGAGGGCCAAAAGAAAGTCCGTCGGCCCAAACCAGTTTCAGGCTCATGGAGTAGCTGGGATTGCGGGGCAAATAGTCTCTGAAGTAAAGAGAAATATTGTAGCGTTGTTCGTTGGGCCGGGCTACGGTATAATTGCCTATGGTTTCTTTGCTGTCCATCAGCGAGAGACTGATCCAGGAATCCGTTCCCGGCACAAATTCCCCAAAGAGTTTAAAATCGAGCCCGGCGGTACGGCCGTAAGCCAGATTTTGGCCGTAGTAGCGTATGCGGACATTGTCTACTGTATAGGGGATGATGTTTTTCAGGTCTTTGTAGTAGGCTTCGCTGGTCAGCTTAAAGGGGCGGTCCCAGGCTACAAAGTGATAATCCATACCCAGCACCACCTGCCAGGAGCGCTGAGCTTTGATGGAGCGGTTCAGTACGACTTCGCTCAGGCCGTTTAGTGTCACTGTATCGCGCAGTTCCTTGTAAAATGGAGCTTGGTAATAGAGCCCTCCGGACAGCCTGAAGCTGAAATCTTTTTCCCAGGCGGGCAAAAAGCCCATGGAAAATCTGGGACTGAGCAGCAATTCGCGGTTGAAAGTCCAGTAATTGTAACGCAAGCCAGCGTTAATTGTGAATAAACCTCCTTTGATGCGGGTTTTCCAGCTATCCTGCAAATAACCCGTAAAGCGGTGGCTGTTCATTTGAACCGTGGAAAGCAGGTTGTTGGCCAAAAGGATCTGCCTGTCGCTGTAGGGCAGGGAATAGCCGGCAGAGTCGCGCAATTCCCATTCCCGAAGTTGGTCGTCTATGTTCTCAAGCTGCCAGCCTAATCCCCATTTTATTTCATGCCGCAGCGGGCGCCATTCGCCACGATGCGATACGTTCAGTACTTTGGCCGTTAACCGGTTACGGGCATGTTCATGAAAAAGCCCGGTACCCAATATTGTGGTGTTGGCGGTGTCGGCCTGATTGTTTTTGATGGGGGTATCGCTCAGGTAGTATTCTCCGGTGATGTCGTAGTTCTCTTCTTCGTCGGTGCGAAAAAGGGATGTACTCAGGCTGAGGCTGAGGTTGCGCTGAGGTTTATGTTCGAGGCTGAGTGCGCCAAAAGCCGTACGGAAGAGGTCTTTTTCCTTGCCTTCGAAATAGACGTAAAACTCGTATTTATTGTTGAAAGTGCCGTATTTGGTTTTGCGGGTTTCGGGCACAAAGTTGTAATTGTTCTGAGAAAAATTACCCAGAAAAGCAAGCTCCCATCGGGGCGCCAGAGTATAGCTCATGTAGGTTTGGTAATCCAAAAACGAAGGTTGGTATTCTCCTTTGGTATCGAGGGTGCCGAGCAGGTAGGCATTGGTTTTGTAGCGCATGCCGTGTATTTGTCGGAATTTACCGTTTTTAGAAGCCTGACCAAGAAAGACATTGGCGCCGAGCAGGCTTAGGGCCGCCGAGCCTTCGAATTCTTCGGGTTTTTTGTAGCGGATATCCAGTACCGAGGACATCTTGTCTCCATACATAGCTTCGAAGCCACCAGCCGAAAACTTCACCTCGTCGGTCATCTGAGGATTTACAAAACTTAAGCCTTCCTGCTGGCCGCTACGAATTAACAAGGGACGGTACACTTCCATTCCGTTGACATAAACCAGGTTTTCGTCGAAATTTCCTCCCCTGACCGAATACTGAGAACTCAGTTCGTTGTTGGAGCTGACTCCCGCAAAAGTAACAAGTAAGGCCTCGATACTGCCTCCCGTCGGGTCGGGAAGTAGGCGGATATCGGAAATATCGACTTTCTCCAGGCTGCCGGTTCGTCTTTGCTGTGCGGTCACCACGGCTTCGTCCAGGGTTTTGGTGCTGGCTGTCATTGTGACGTTCAACACCAGTTGATTGACTTCGACCGGTACGATGCGAACGGCTCTCTGATACGACAGGCAGCTGTAATACAGGATCAGGGTGTCCTGCCAGGGCAGTTCCAGTTCGTAATAACCGCTCTGATCGCTGGCGCTGCCTTTTTGGCTGTTTTGCTCAAAGACATTGACCAATTCTATGGCCCGTTTGTTGGTATCCATCACAAATCCTGTAAGCTTGATTGTGTGGTCACGGGCAATGGCAGGCAGCCACCCCGACATCAATATAACAAGGAATAAAAGCAGGTATCTAAACTGCATTAAAAGGCGAATTTTAGGGCAAATGTACTGGAAATCTACCGAAATAAACGTACTTTTGCCTTGGATTATTGTAAATGATATGGATAACTTTCTCGATTTGCTTCGTCAACGCAGAAGCACCCGGAAATTCCTGGAAACCGACATCAGTCCCGATATGGTGGCTGAGCTCATGAGGGCAGCCCTGATGTCACCCTCTTCCAAAAGGACCAATCCCTGGGAATTTGTCCTGGTAGAAGATGCCGATATGCTAAAGAAGTTGTCACTAAGCAAAAAACACGGCAGTGCATTGATCGAAGGAGCTTCACTGGGCGTAGTGGTCATCGCAGATAAAACTCAGTCCGATGTCTGGGTAGAAGATGCTTCCATTGCCGCCTTAATTATTCAGTTGCAGGCAGAAAGCCTGGGGCTGGGCTCCTGCTGGGTGCAAATCAGGAAGCGTCTCGATGCTCAGGACAGGGATAGCGAAGATTATGTACGTGAATTGTTGGGTATTCCCGAAAAATACGGAGTCTTATGCATTTTGGCCTTAGGCATGAAAGCTGAGCAAAGAAAAGCCTTTGATGAATCGAAATTGCAATGGGAAAAACTGCATCCGGAACAATTTAAACACTGATATGACGATTTGTTTGCTGGGCGCCGGCAAGGTCGCCTACCATTTGGGTAAACAGCTGCAAGCCGCAGGTTACAGGCTCCTGCAGGTATATAGCCGCACAGAGGCTTCTGCCCGCAGCCTGGCTCAGGTCTTGGGTTGTGACTGGACAAACAGCTTGCAGTCTTTGAGCCAAGCCGATTATTATCTCTGTGCCCTCAAAGACGAAGCTCTGCCCCCGGTATTAAAGCAGATTCCTTCTTTCCCCGGCTTTTGGCTGCATACCTCCGGTAGCCTGGGACTGGAGATTTTTGAGCCCTATACCCGAAATTGCGGCGTGTTGTATCCTTTGCAAACCTTCAGCAGGCAGCGTGAGCTGAATCTGAAAACAGTTCCTTTTTTTATCGAAAGTCTATCTCCCGAACTGCTCAGCAATATCCGTTCCATGGCAGAGAAGCTGAGTGAGCGGGTGTATGAACTTGATTCTTCCAAAAGAAAGTATTTACATCTGGCTGCAGTCTTTGCCTGCAATTTCAGTAACCATCTCTACTGCCAGGCCGCCACTATACTTCAGGAACAGGGCCTGTCGTTTGAACTGCTTTTGCCCTTGATAGACGAAACAGCCGCCAAGGTACACGAAAAACCACCTAAAGAAGCTCAAACTGGCCCTGCCCTCAGAATGGACCGCAACATAATAGACAAACATCTTGCCCTCTTAGAGTCGCAACCCGCCCGCGCAGAGCTCTACAGGCTCCTGAGTGAAAGTATTTACGAAAGCAACCAAAAAGTATGAGTACCATTAATTACGACCTTAGTAAAATTAAAGCAGTAATCTTTGATGTAGACGGAGTCTTGTCGAGCCACACCATACCTATGCATATTTCGGGTGAGCCCATGCGTACCATAAACATCAAAGACGGTTACGCTCTGCAGCTGGCCGTTCGTAAAGGCCTGCAAATAGTTATTCTCACCGGAGGGCGCACGGCTGCCGTACAAAGGCGTTTCGAACTCCTGGGAATTGAATGTATATACATGGGTTCCAGCGATAAAAAGCAAGACTATGCTAATTTTTTGGAAACGAGCAAGTTACAACCCGACGAGATAGCCTATATGGGCGACGATATTCCCGATTACGAGGTGATGCTGCAGGTAGGTCTGCCTTGTTGCCCGGCCGATGCTGCTCCCGAAATCCGGGCAATATCGCGTTATGTTTCCGCTTACAAAGGCGGTGAAGGTTGTGGCCGTGACCTTGTAGAGCAAATCCTCAAGGTGCAGGGCCATTGGATGAAAGATGGTGCTTTTGGCTGGTAAGATGATTAGTGATAAGTTCCCCTACAAACTGGTATTGGCTTCGAATTCTCCCCGGCGCCGGGAATTATTGGCCGGACTTGGTTTGCCCTTTGAGCTCAGGATACCGCCCGAATGCGACGAAAGCTATCCTCCGGAACTTCGGGCCGAAGAAATACCTCTATACCTGGCACGCGCCAAGGCAGAAGCCTGCCGACCTCTGATGGCTGTCGGAGAATTGTTTATTACAGCCGATACAATTGTCTGGCATCGGAACAAAGTGTTTGGTAAACCCCGCCACAAAGAAGAAGCCATAGACATGCTACGAGCCTTGTCCGGATGCAGCCACCAGGTATTTACGGCTGTTTGTCTTACTACTAAGCAAGCTCAGCGCAGTTTTTGTTCTTCGTCCCAAGTCCGTTTTTGTCGATTGGAAGAAGAGGAAATCCGCTGGTATGTGGAGCATTTTTCTCCGCTTGACAAAGCTGGAGCCTACGGTATTCAGGAATGGATAGGCTACGTGGGCGTGGAGCGTATTCAAGGTTCCTATTTTAACGTAATGGGTTTACCGATGCATCGTTTATACCGCGAACTCTCGGCTTTTGCTTCACAGTAGGCCGGTCGGACAGAATGACAGAAATGTATTATCTTTGTCCCCGTTTTACAGGGACGATTTCCCGTTTTAAGAAAAAATATATGGCATTGATCAAAACAATAGGTGTACTGACTTCGGGAGGAGACGCTCCCGGCATGAACGCCGCATTGAGGGCCGTTACCCGTTCGGCTATTTTCAACGGACTAAGAGTAAAGGCAATATACCGAGGCTATAAGGGGCTGATTACAGGCGAAATCGCTGAATTCAAAACCCAAAACGTAAGTAATATTATACAACAGGGAGGTACTGTAATAAAAACTGCCCGTTGTCAGGAATTTCAAACGGCCGAAGGCCGCCGCCTGGCATATGAACGCTTAAAAGAAGAAGAAATTGAAGCTCTGGTCGTTATCGGGGGTGACGGCACCCTGACGGGAGCAAGAATTTTTGCTTCCGAGTTTGATTATCCAATTATAGGTTTACCCGGCACCATTGACAACGATATTTTCGGTACCGACAGCACCATAGGCTACGATACCGCACTAAACACCATACTTGATGCTGTGGACAAGATACGCGATACGGCCTCCTCGCACGATCGTTTGTTTTTTATCGAAGTAATGGGACGTGACGCCGGTTTTCTGGCCCTGAACGGAGCCATTGCTTCGGGAGCAGAGGCCGCTATTATTCCGGAAATCACCACCGAAGTCGACCAGTTGGAAGAACTGATCAAGTCGGGTTTTCGCAAATCAAAAAACAGCAGCATAGTGCTGGTGGCCGAAAGCGAGATCACCGGAGGTGCCATGCATTATACCGAGCGGGTCAAGAACGAATATCCGGGTTACGATGTGCGGGTGGTCATTCTGGGCCACGTACAGCGCGGAGGTTCTCCCACGGCCTACGACCGCATCCTGGCCAGCCGTTTGGGCAATGCCGCAGTAGAATCCATCATTGACGGCCAACGCAATATTATGATGGGGATAGACGACGATCAGGTAGTGGCAGTGCCATTCTCCAAAGCCATCAAAAACGATAAGCCCCTGGATCGGGAATTGCTCAAAGTACTCCGTAATCTTTCCATTTAAACAGAGTCGGGAAGTTCCCCTTTTGCAGGGACAGAAAAAGCTCCCCTTGAGGGCAGCTTTGAGTATTTTTTGAACGAACTCAGAAAGTCGTCAGGGCTGCCTGCAGGCCCTGGCTTATCCAGGTTTGCACTCCTCCATCGCTGTCGGAATAGATAAAGTATGCCTCCAGCCCGGGCAGGCTGTCGGTCAAAGCTATGGCTTTTTCCAGTCCCAGCACCATAAAAGCCGTAGCGTAAGCGTCGGCTGTCAGGGCGTTTGGGGCCACAACGGTAGCACTCAGAATCTCTTGTTGAATGGGCTTTCCGCTACGGGGGTCTATGGTATGAGCCAGTTTTTGCCCCTGGTGAGTGTAGTAATTCCGGTAATTGCCCGACGTGGCCAGGCCTTGGTCGGTCAAAGCCAAAGCTGCCTGCAAGTCTCGTTCAACAGCCAGGGAATCGTCCACGGCTTTGTCGATGCCCACTTTCCACAACAGGCCTTTGGGATTCTTGCCTGCCATGCGGATCTCGCCTCCGATTTCGACCAAATAGTCTTTAACGCCGGCTTGTTCCAGGCTTGCGGCTATAATATCGCAGGCGTAACCTTTGGCAATGGCCGAAGCATCCAGTTTTACCCTGGCATCGGTTTTGCTCAGTTCAGTGCCATCGAGTTGCAGTTTTTTGTAGCCCACAAAGCTAAGGAGTCTGTCTATGTCAACAGGGTTCAGTGTTTTGTGCTGTGCCGTGCCAAAGCCCCAGGCGTCTACCAGAGGCGCCACGGTAATATCGAAGGCTCCCTGTGTTATTTCTGAAATTTTCAAGGCTTCGTTCAGCAGATGAACCACCCAGGGATCGCCCGAAAGATCAATAACTTCGGTGCCGCTGCGGTTGATACGGCTGATGGTCGATTCGGAATTGAACATAGACAGCGAAACATCAAAGCGTTCCAGTTGTTGCCGGATATCGGCATGCAAATCTTTTCTGGAAGTATAGCTGATGTGATAGCTGGTGTTGAATATATAGCCCTGATTGCGTTGAAACACTGTTTTCTCCTGACAGGAAACCAATATTAACAAAAGGATAGGGAGGATGAACCGGGTTTTCATACAAATGCTTATTGGATAGGACGAAAGCTTAAATCTTGTTGCTTTCCTTAGTTTTTAAAATCGGGCAGTCGGTAATACAGATGCAGCAGTAAATCGTAGTTGGGTTTTTGATTGCGTCCGTAGCCCGGTATATAAGCGGGTACCGAATGCGCTCCGTTCCATATTTTGAAGCTGGTTTTCATTCTGCCCGACCAACCCAGGGATATAGGCCCCCACAGCTGGATACGCAGGCCTGCCAGCAGTTCTCCCCAGGTGGCCCTGGCGTGCTCATCGGGGAAGTCCCTCATATAGCTATCGTTCCAATACGTTTCTTCGAAACTTCCCCCGCTGATGGAATAATCAAAAGAGGAAAAGCCAAAGCGGGCTCCTACAAAAAATTGATTTTCGGCATTGGGCCCCTCGGTGGCCAGAGGCAGGTTGATTCCCGCTCTGAAATACAAGCCTTTGGTATCGAAACGGCTGCTCTGATCCTGATTCGTAAGTTTTGCCTGAGCATAACCCAGCTCAATCAGTGGGAAAAAGCGATTTAATAAATTGACATCCAGTTGTACGGAACTTCCCCAGGTAGGAGAAAAGAAGCTCTTCAGTGGTTCTGCCAGACTGATACCCAACTGTGTACCATGATAAAGCACAGAATCCTTGGCTGCTTTGGGTTTGGTCTGTGCCAGGGCTGTCAGGCTGAGTGTGCTGAAAATCAGGAGGCTATAAATAAATTTTGACATGTTCTGTTACTGCGTTCTTGATTTCGGGGTCCACAATGCGGACAGAATCGATAAAACCTGCTCCGCCCGCCCGGGCATCCAGCAGGGTATGCAAAACTATACAACCGCATTCCATGGAAATAAACCACTCGTTGTTGCTGTGCGATATGCGCAGGCTGTCACGAAACAGAGCGGAGGATTGTTGTACTTCGATGATAAAAACGCTTTCCTGCGCATCGGATCGCAGCGGAAGGGCCAGTTTCGACAGCGTTTTATTGTCGTAAATCAGGGAATCGTTATCCAGTCCTCTCAGGCTGACTTTTTCGATGCTGCCGGCTTTGCCGGTTTCGCCGGAATAAAAGCCGCAATACACCAGCACCTCTTTCGATTCGTAACAATTAGGATTGCTTGCGCAAGCTTGCAACACCACAAGCAAGAGCGTCAAAACTGCCGACAGGCTAAAGTTCCTGATCCACGATGTAGTTGTTGCGTTCCGAAGCATTGCGTGAAATCATTTCGGCCAGGAAACCGGACAGGAACAACTGAGTTCCCAGCAGTATACAGGTCAGGGCCAGATAAAAAAAAGAAATATCGG
>JAQUTN010000004.1 GCA_028694375.1 Bacteroidales bacterium | reverse complement strand
AAGATGGGTCCCCTGAAGCCTTCTTTGACCAGTTTGGGAATCAGCCCGCAATGATCGATGTGCGCATGCGAAAGAATCAGGTAATTGACCTCAGCGGGATTGAAACCAAATTCATTGTTCAATTCTACTGTTTCTTTGCCCAAACCCTGAAACATGCCGCAATCCAGCAGAATGTTTTTTCCGTTGGTCAGCGAAATCAGGTGCTTGGAGCCGGTGACGGTCTGGGTTGCTCCGTGAAAAGTGATTTTCATAGTATCTTGTTTTTGTGATTACATCCGTTCCGGCACTTCGATGCCTAAAAGATACAGGGCTATTCTGATTACTTTGGCTGTTTGTTCCGAAAGAAGGATACGAAATTCTCTCAATGCGGAATTTGTTTCGTGCAAAACGGAATAATCGTGATAAAATTGGTTGTATTCTTTGGCCAGTTCGTACACGTAATTAGCAATGATCGCCGGGCTGTAAGTGGTACCGGCTTCTTTAACGGCAGCAGGAAATTCATACAGATTCTTACACAAAGATAGTTCTTTTTCAGACAGCCGACTTGCCAGTTCCCCCTGCAACCGGGCACTGTGGCCCAACTCTTCTGCTTTTCTGAGAACGGAACGAATGCGGGCGTAGGTGTATTGAATGAAGGGCCCGGTGTTCCCGTTAAAGTCTATAGATTCTTTGGGGTTGAAGGTCATGTTTTTGCGGGGATCAACCTTGAGAATAAAGTATTTTAAAGCTCCCAGCCCTACGATACGAACTATATCGGCAGCCTCCTCCGGGCTGCAGGAATCTAACTTGCCCAGTTCCTCCGAAGTTTCACGGGCGGTGGAAATCATTTCTTCTATCAGGTCGTCGGCGTCAACAACTGTGCCTTCGCGCGATTTCATTTTGCCTTCGGGTAGTTCTACCATACCGTAGGAGAAATGCACCAAATCCTTGCCCCAGGCAAAACCGAGTCTGTCCAGCAGAATTGATAAGACTTTGAAGTGATAATTTTGTTCATTTCCCACCACGTAAATCATTTTGTCGATGGGGTATTCTTCGAAGCGCAGAGCAGCCGTGCCAATGTCCTGAGTCATATAAACCGAGGTACCGTCCGTTCGAAGCAGTAATTTTTGATCCAGGCCATCGGAGCTGAGGTCTGCCCAGACTGAGCTGTCTTCGTTGCGGTAAAAGACCCCTTTATCGAGGCCTTCGAGCACTTTTTGTTTGCCCGAAAGATAGGTTTGTGATTCGTAATAGATTTTGTCGAAATCCACGCCCAGTTTTATGTAACTTTCTTCGAAACCTCTGTAAACCCAATTGTTCATGGTTTCCCACAGGCTCCGGATTTCGGAATCTCCGGCTTCCCAGGCCCGTAGCATTTCGCGGGCTTCCTGCATCAGAATCGATGCATTTTCGGCTTCTTCGGGGCTCAGGCCTTGTTTTTGGAGCTCGCCCAGTTCTTGCTTGTAATGTTTGTCAAACAACACATAATATTCGCCCACCAGATGATCGCCCTTTTTCCCGCTTGATTCAGGTGTTTCGCCCTGTCCCCATTTCTGCCAGGCCAGCATGGACTTACAAATATGGATCCCCCTGTCATTTACGATGTTGGTTTTCACCACCCTGCAGCCATTGGCTGAGACTATGCGGCTGAGGCTGTATCCCAGCAGATTGTTACGTATATGGCCCAAATGCAGGGGTTTGTTGGTGTTTGGTGATGAATATTCTATCATTACCAGCGGAGCAGAATCACCGGCTTTGAGTATGCCGAAATCATCATCCCGGGACATTTCCTGCAGAGCTTGCAGCCAGTAGGCAGTAGATACGCTCAAATTCAGAAAGCCTTTGATTACATTATAGCTGCGGAGCTCTGGAGTGTGCTGCAACAACCAGCTGCCGATTTCCTCCGCTGTGGCAGCGGGAGATTTTTTGGCAGCCTTGACAAATGGAAAAACCACTAAGGTTAGGTCGCCCACAAATTCTTTTTTGGTTTTTTGCAACTGAAGCAAAGAATCGTCGGCCTCCAGTTGATATAAAGCCTGCAGGCATTGGCGGGTTTTTTCCCCGAGTAGGGTATATATGTTCATTATAATTGGGCAAGAGATAATAAGCTACAAAAGTAAAAAAACCGCCTGGAAATCCAAGCGGTTTTTTTGTTTATAAGAAGCTTAGCTTCATACTTTAGCGGCCAAATCTGCACCGGCTTTAAATTTTACAACTTTCTTAGCAGGTATTTGGATGGGTTTCTTGGTGGCGGGGTTAACACCTGTACGGGCAGCCTTTTTAACCACAGAGAAAGTTCCAAAACCAACCAAGGTCAGTTTTTCGCCTTTTGACAAGGTTTGTTCTACACTACCTAAGAATGCTTCCAAGGCTTTTTTTGCACTCACTTTGCTTAAGCCGGCTTTTTCGGCAATAGCACTGATAAGTTCTGTTTTGTTCATGATAATTAGGATAATAAAAAGTTGAAAAATAAGGAGGGATCCAAAACTTGAACGCAAATAAAAACGAAAATTTTAAGTTTTGCAAATAAAACAAGCAAAAATGAGTAATTCTTTAAAAAAAATACTTCTAAATCGCCTTTTTGCTCTGAATTTCGATGAATACAGCTGTTTGACGAGTCAAAAATAAGCTGTTTTTGGAAAAATCCTTACCTTTGCCTAAATATTTTTTTTATGTCTGTATACACTCCGAGAAATTCATTTTGGTCTTCTATTCCTCCGATTACCAAAAATCTGATAATAATCAATTTTATTCTGTGGCTGGCTGCTACATTATTTCCTGTCATTCAGGATTTCTTGGGCTTGCATTACTTCAAATCCGATAAGTTCAATTTGCTTCAGCCTTTCACTTACATGTTTATGCACAGCACCAGAGGGCTCGGTCATGTGTTCTTTAATATGTTTGCTGTGTTTATGTTTGGGCGCCTGCTGGAACAAGTGTGGGGGCCAAAGCGTTTTTTGCTTTTTTATCTGGTGACCGGAGTAGGTGCAGGTATTATTCAGCAAATAACCTGGTATATTGATTTAATACCTTTTATGCAGGCGGTAGACAATTATGTTTTAACCGGAGAAATTGGGGTATTGGGGAGATATTGGAACATAGATCCCTCAGTGCCTTATTCGGCTGAAATGATTTTACGCTCCAGAGATGCTCTCCTGGATTCTATGCTCACGGTCGGGGCTTCCGGGGCCGTTTTCGGTATTTTGCTGGGTTTTGGCATGTTGTTTCCCAACGCCCCTTTGTACATAATGTTTATTCCGGTTCCCATCAAGGCTAAATACATGGTGATCGGTTATGGTGTAATTGAACTTTTTGCGGGTGTGGCCAATTTTAGCGGAGACAATGTGGCTCACTTTGCCCATCTCGGAGGAATGATCTTTGGATTTTTTATGATCCGCTTCTGGAAAAAAAAGGGAATAGGCAATGGCATCTTTATGGGATAATATTAAACTTAAGTATCTACAGGGAAATATGGCTACCAAGCTGATATTTATCAATGTAGGTGTTTTTTTGTTCATCAAGCTTTTTGGGGTTTTTTGTCGTTTGTTTCAATACGACGGCGGTCAGCTCTTGCTTATGCTGCAACTACCTGCGGCCTGGGATCAGATTCTGCAAAAACCCTGGACTTTTTTGAGCTATATGTTTGTGCATCTGGGCTTTTTTCACCTGCTATTCAACATGATCTGGCTGTATGTTTTCGGTTTATACTTTTTACGCTGGTTCAAAAGCCGGCAGCTCTTGATGGTTTATCTGCTTGGTGGCCTTACGGGAGGTTTGTTTTATGTGCTGGCTTATAATTTTTTCCCCATTTACAATGCCGCAGTAGAGCATACAGTGCTTATGGGAGCTTCTGCTTCGGTCCTGGCTCTGACGCTGGCCGTTGCCTTTTACCGGCCTAACGAAAGCCTGATGCTTATGTTTATAGGCCAGGTCAAGCTTAAATGGCTTGCCATAGCGATGGTTGTGATCGATTTGCTGAGCCTGGCCGGAGATAATGCCGGAGGCAGCCTGGCTCATCTGGGTGGAGCCTTGTTTGGTTTGCTTTTTGGCTTTTTCTCAAGAGAAAATTTGAGTTTGAATTTTTTTGCACTGAAAAACAAAGGCTTTCGGGTCAAAGTCGGCGGAAGAACCAAATACCATCGTCCCCGCTACGAAAAAGCCAACAGGGGCAGGCCTGAGAGTGATCAGGAATACCGGGATCGCAAAAAAAGAGAAGAAGATCACAGAGATGCCATCCTTGATAAAATCAAGCAATCGGGTTATGAAAGCCTGAGCGAAAAAGAAAAACAATTTTTATTTAAATCCGGACAATAATAAACAATCCCGGCCTGCTGCCGTAGCCTTGAACTTGGTTCAATGAAAAACGCCAAAAATAAACCGAACCTATTTCGTGTGTTAAGAGACTCAGTGTTGATTCTGCTGAATCTGGCAGTGGTTATTTTGTTGCTGCTCAGTGCCAAGATGTCTGTTTTAAGTCCGGAACGTGCCATTCTGAGTTCTTATCCGAATTATGCCTTTGTGCCCTTGGCCTTTTTAAACGTTTTTTTGTTACTTTACTGGGCATTTCGCAGAAGTATTTGGTTTCTGTTGTCTTTGTTGCCACTCTTAGTGTGCTTGCCGGAACAAAAGGCCTGGTTTCCTATTAAGCTGATCAAAGAGCAGGCAAAGGGAGGACAAACAATAAAAGTGTTGACTTACAATACTATGCAATTTGCAGGTTATCAGGCGAATTTCAAACAAAATCCCAATCCGGTTTTAAACTATTTGCGGCAAAGCGGAGCAGATATTCTTTGTTTACAGGAGGCCGGTTACAGCTTCGATAAGAAACTCCTGGAGAAAAACACGATTATTGCTGCACTCAAAGATTATCCCTACCACAGTTTGGAAATCATTCAATCCAGTAAATACAGAACCGGTAATTTGTGGGTATTCTCAAAACATCCGATTCTGAAATCCGGCAGATTACCCTTTAAGAGTCAATCTAATGCTTCCCATTATTGCGATGTTAAAATTGGGCAGGATACCCTGCGTTTTATAAACAATCATTTGGAATCAAACAAATTAACCAAAGAGGATAAAAGCCTATATAAAACAATTGTAGAAAATCCCGACAGGGACAACATTAGCCAGGTTGCCGAAAAACTAGGTAGAAAATTAGGGCAGGCGGCCAGGTTGAGAGCCCCGCAGGCCGAAACTGTTGCCGGTCTTATTCGTGAAACACCCTATAAGGTAGTGGTTTGTGGTGATTTTAATGATATCCCTGCCTCTTACACTTACCGTCGCATCAAAAAAGGCTTGCGCGATGCCTGGTCGCAAAACGGACGGGGTTTGGGAATCACCTTTCACGAAAAGTTTTATTTGTTCAGGATAGATTATATTCTGCATTCCCCGGAGCTGCGTTCTTACGGAACCAAAGTCGATCATGTTCATTATTCAGATCATTATCCGGTCTGGACTTATCTGGAATTGCCATGAAAGCCTTATACGCCGATGTGATACTGCCTTTGGCTTTTGGATCGGGCCTGAGTTATAGTGTGCCCGAAGCTCTGGCGAAAAAAATCCGACCGGGATGCAGGGTAAGAGTACCCCTGGGACAGAAAAAAATGTATACAGGCATAGTGTCCCGACTTTATGGCCAGGCACCCGCCGGTATTTCCCTGAAAGAGATAGCCGTCCTTATAGACGAAGAACCGATTGTGAATGCTTACCAGCTGGAGTTTTGGCAATGGCTGTCTTCGTATTATCTCTGCACGCCCGGCGAAGTGTTGAAGGCGGCTTTACCGGCAGGCCTCAAAGTGCCCGGAGCTTCGAAAATCAGGACCAGAAGCTTCATCTGCCTGCAGCCTTTGCTCAGGAATAATTCTCAGGCGATAGAGCAAAGCCTGGCCGCACTGTCAAGAGCCAAAAAACAGCAGGAAGCTCTTCGGATTTTTCTCCGATTGAGTTCGGCAGAAAATATCGCAGATATTCCGACTCAGTCTTCTGCCGGGGACTTTGGGCAAAGCCCACTCAAAGCCTCGGTTGAACCGACAGTTCAGGCTCGGGGACAATCCTTGGCACAAGTTTCTGACCAAAGTCATGTCCAATCTGATAATTATGGTCCGGGCTTGTTCAAAGATCGGCTTATAGAGGCGGGTTTGAGTGCTGCTGTATTAAAAGCCCTGATCCAAAAAAATATCCTGGAGGTTCGCGAAGTTGAAATAAAATCGGAGAATCTGCCTGTTGAGGCAATGGGGGCAGTTAAACAACTCAGTGAGGAACAGCAAAAAGCCCTGGAGGCTATACGACAGGGCTGGGAGAGCGGCACCAATGTATGCCTCTTGCATGGAGTAACTTCGTCCGGAAAAACCGAGATTTATATTCAGCTGATACTGGAAAATTTGAGGCAGGGAAAACAAGTGCTCTATCTTTTACCTGAAATTGCGCTCAGCACTCAGCTCAGAACTCGCCTAAAAGCAGTGTTCGGCAACAGACTGGGAGTGTATCATTCTGCCTGCAGCGATGCCGAAAGGACCCATCTTTGGAACAAACAACTCGGACACGAATCTTTTGATATCATTCTGGGAGTGCGTTCCTCTGTCTTTTTACCTTTCAAGAGCCTGGGACTGGTTATAGTAGATGAAGAGCACGAGAACAGCTATAAACAACAAGACCCCGCCCCCCGTTACAACGCCCGTAATGCTGCCATAGTGCTGGCCTCTTTGTATGGAGCCAGGACCGTTCTGGGAACAGCTACACCCAGCATAGAAAGTTATTACAATTGTCGTAAAGGTAAATACAAATTAGTAGACCTATCCAGCAGATACATGGATTGGCAATTGCCCGACGTCATGGCGGTTAATACCGCTGAGTTGAAGCGCAAGAAAAGGATGAAATCACTGCTTTCGCCTCCCCTGATAGAAAAAATGCGCGAAACGCTGGAAGCCGGGCATCAAATCATGCTTTTCCGCAACCGAAGGGCCTATGCTCCTTTGCTAGAATGTACCGCCTGCGGCTGGGTGCCTCGTTGCAAACGTTGTGATGTGAGCCTGGCTTTTCATAAACAGGGTTCAGTATTGCGTTGTCATTATTGTGGCAGGGAATATGGCCGACCACGAGTTTGTCCTTCGTGTGGAAATACAGACTTTGAACTCCGGGGCTATGGCACCGAAAAGGTAGAAGAAGAAGTCAGCCGTCTGTTTCCCTCGGTACGTATTGCTCGTATGGATTCAGATACTATGCACAATCGCGCTGCCTACGAGAAATTAATAGATGATTTTGAACAACACAGAATAGACGTGTTGATTGGCACCCAGATGCTGACCAAAGGACTGGACTTTGATCGTTTGCAGTTGGTGGGAATTCTCAATGCCGATTCTATGTTGAATTACCCTGATTTTAGAGCCCATGAACACGCTTTTCAGTTGATGACCCAGGTAAGCGGACGTGCCGGCAGAAAGACTGGAAGAGGCAGTGTTGTTATTCAGACGACAGATCCCCGGCACTCTGTTATACAAAATGTTTTGAAAAACGACTACAAAGCCTTTTTCCAAAAAGAATGCGAGGAGCGTTCTGAATTTGGCTATCCTCCCTTTAGCCGACTCATTGAAGTTATGTTCAGACATCGGGATGAGACTTTGCTCGGGCAGGCTTCCTCTTTTTTTGCTGCACTTATGCCCAAAGACATAGAGGCTTCTGTTTTCGGGCCCTTACCACCCCTGGTATCTCGGGTAAAAGGACTCTGTATCCAAAAGATCATACTCAAAATAGGGCCGGAAATTTCGTTAAAAGCCTCTAAAGACTATCTTTGTCGGGCCAGAGATCGGTTTATGAAAGATAAAGTGTATCGTCAGGTTCAACTTTATTTTGATGTCGATCCTGTATAAATATTTAATAAATAGCAAAATGAGAAGACTTTCTCTAGGGCTGACTGTCGCTTTTTTATTCTTGTGCACTAGTTCCAAGGCTCAGGAACTCTTGTACGACCTGGAAGTCTTGTCGTATTTTGACAACCGTGAATACAAAGTTGATTTTCAACGCCCGCAAACTATTCTCGGCATGCGCATTGCTCCGGAACTCGGGCTGGGAATGACTGATGAAAATCAGGGGAATCACAAACTGATGCTGGGCCTGAATTACATACAGCCCTTAGGCAAGGGCATCGAAGAAGCCTTGGTCAAACCTACGGTTTATTACCGTTATGTGAACAACAGGTTCAGAGTAAATCTTGGTGCGGTTCCATTCAGTTATTTAATCGAGAGCCTGCCCGATTATTTGATGTACGATTCGTTGGTTTACATGCATCCTAACATGCAAGGAGGTCTGTTTCAATATGTGGCTCCACGGGGCTATGTGGAATTTTTGTGCGATTGGCGCAGCGCCCAGAGCCTGGAGCGTTACGAAGCCTTTCGGCTGATTTTACAGGCTCGTTACCAGCAGGAGTTCTTGTTTGGAGGAGGCCGGATCCAGCTAAATCATTTAGCCAACCGTGCCAGGCCGGCTCCGCGAACAGGAGTGAGTGACGATTTGATCGTGCATCCCTATCTGGGTTTGGACCTTTCACAGCTACTGCCGCTTGATTCAATAGCCATACAGACCGGTTATATAGTCGGATATCAGAGAGACCGTTCTGTTTTGGAAGGAATACACCTGCCTCAGGCTTTTTATATGGAATTTTTTGCCCGGTGGAAGCGCTTCGGTTTAAAGAATGTGTTGTACGCAGGCGACAATCTGTTTCCACTGTATCCTGTCAAAGGTAATCTGCTCAATCAGGGAGATCCTTTTTATCAGGCCGGGTTCTACAACCGGACCGATGCCTTTGTTTATCTGATCTCGACCAAAAGAGCCAGTTGTTATTTATCCTTCAATTTTCATTACACCAGACAAGGTGGATTGAATCATCAACAGCAGTTGGTGTTGCGGTTTAATCCGGGAAATATTCTACCCATTGAAAAGTCAATGACAGCACTGGGCAAGTAAGAAGTCTTATTTTCTGCCAAAGTCCGCCGGAATCTCACCCCAGGCTTTCGTATCCCATTTGTAAAGGGAAAATTCCTGGTTATGGCTGAGTAGCCACTGTTCAGCCCGGCTGATCAGTCGAAAAAGCTCAGCATTTTGGGGGCTTGCCGTGAGTTTGGTGCCGCATTTTTTCTTTTTAACCCAAAGCAGGGCATTGGCACTGTCGGAATAAACGGGCAGGCGGATGTTGCGTTTTTCCAGCAGAGCCAGTGCATGTACTATGGCCAGAAATTCGCCGATGTTGTTGGTGCCTTCTTCAAAAGGGCCTTCGCGAAAAATTTCTTTGCCGCTTTGGAGTAAGACTCCCCGGTATTCCATTTTGCCGGGATTGCCGCTACAGGCAGCATCGACGGTGAGTGCCTCTCCACCTGGACGTGCTTTGGAAGCAGGACTGTTGGTTTTGTTTTTCAGGGAATAGTGTTTTTTCCAACCCTCCTTAAAGGCCTGTTCGGCCTCTTTTTGGGTTTCAAAACCCATATAACGCGCTGACTCAAAAGCCTGTACTTCTGCTTTGCAGGCTTCCCAGCTTGAGTAAATGCCCGGTTTGCGGCCCTGCCAAACAACGTAAAAGCGATTCTTTTTAGCCATAGTGTTGTTTTAGAGTACGGTTTGGTCTTTTTTTCTTCCGCTGAATATATCGTAACGGCGATATTCACAGTCCAGCGCTCCGTTTGTTAAAAAGTGACGTGCTGAATGCTTCAGGCCCAGGCTGTTTAGGAGATCTTTGCGGGAGCTCAGAATCCAGGCTGTGTTGCCGGTAAAGATATGTTTTAGTCTTTCACCTAAACCTTGGTATAATTCAGTCAGCATGTTGTCACTGAGTCGTTCGCCGTAAGGTGGATTGCATACCAGCAGACCATCGGGGGGAGCCTGCGTAAGTTGTTGTACGCTTTGAACCTTGAGGTCAATATACTTGCTTAAACCGGCATTTTTTATGTTTTCGGCTGCAATTTCAATAGCCTGTGCCGAAATATCGCCGCCCTGAATACGAAAAGGGAATTCTTTTTGATTTTCTTCTTCGTAGAGTGATTGAAAAAGTTCCGGATCAAAATCTTTCCATTTTTCGAAGGCAAAATGCTGACGATAAATGCCCGGAGGGATATTCAGGGCAATCAGGGCTGCTTCGATTAGCAAGGTTCCCGATCCACACATGGGATCTGTCAGAGGACATTGCCCTTTCCAGCCTGCCAGCAGCAGCATCCCGGCAGCAAGAACCTCGTTAAGAGGGGCCTCGGTTTGCCTTACGCGCCAGCCTCTTTTGTGTAGGGACTCTCCAGAACTGTCAAGCAAGAGGGTGCAGTGTTTGTGGGCTATGTGCAGGTGGATATACAAATCCGGATTGACCAGTTGCACCGAAGGGCGCTTGCCGCTGTTTTCTCTGAAGTGGTCTGCAATAGCGTCTTTAACTCTGTAGGAAACAAAATTGGAATGCCTGAATGTTTCGGAATATACTACGGTTTCTACCATGAAAGTCTGGCCGGCATCCATATAATTTTCCCAGTCAACGGCTTTGACTGCTTTGTAAATCTGGTCGGGATGAGCGGCATCGAAGCTGGCTATGGGTTTAAGTATGCGCAGGGCCGTTCTCAGACGAAGATTGGCCTTGTACATAAGGCTTTTATCCCCTTCGAAAAAAACGGAGCGCTTTCCGAGTTCTACCTTGTTCCCACCCAGTTGAATAATTTCTTCGGCCAGCACCTCTTCCAGGCCCTGGAGGGTTTTGGCCAGCATTTCAAAACTTTGTTCTTGCATGAGTTCTTATTCAGAGATGCGTTTGGGTTGACAGACTCGGGATCCGGGGAGTACATCTTCGGTAACCCAGATGTTTCCGCCAACTACAGCGTCTTTGCCTATGGTTATTCTTCCCAGTATGGTTGCGTTGGAGTAAACAATGACGTTGTCTTCCAAAATAGGGTGACGTACGACCCCTTTGATGGGATTGCCTTTTTCGTCCAGAGGAAAGCTTTTGGCTCCCAGGGTGACACCCTGATAAAGCTTGACATTGTTTCCCAGAATGGCCGTTGCGCCAATTACCACACCCGTTCCGTGATCTATCGAAAAAGAATGCCCTATGCTGGCTGCCGGGTGGATGTCGATGCCGGTTTCGGAATGAGCCATTTCGGTGATTATTCTGGGAATGATGGGAACTTCGAGGTTTAGCAAAAGATGTGCGATGCGGTAGTTGCTGATGGCCCTGATGCCCGGATAGCAATAGATAACTTCGTCGATGCTTTCGGCTGCAGGATCACCGTAGTAACTGGCCATAATGTCTGTGTAGAGAGTTTTGCGCAGCTCGGGCAGATTGAAAATAAACTCTTCGGCAATAGTATCAGCCGCTTGTTTAAGCTCCGTGGCATTCAGGCATTTCTCTTTGGGAGAGAAACACAATCCGGCGGCGATTTGACTGCTGAGCAGGACCAATAATTTTTCGGTGTTCAGTCCGATGTGATACGTCAGGTTTTGTTTGTTGACGGAGGTGTTTCCAAAATAACCCGGAAAAAGAATACTGCGGCAAATTTGAATAATTTCTTCGAGTTTGCTTGCCGAGGGGAGGCTGTCAGAATAAGCCTGCTCATGTCTCAGTTCTTTGAACGATTCATACTGAGACAATTGGCAAATGGTTTCTTTTAGCCTTTTGGATTGGTTAGTATTCATAATTGTTGTATATTTCTCCGGCAAAAGTACGTAAAATTTTTACTAGATTATTGTTTTTGATATTCCGGAAATATTTCTTTAATTGTTTGCCGGTTTCTCAAAAACAATGTACTTTTGCCGCTTCTTAATCAAAGAGGTTAAACTTGCTAATTATAATCGAAAATGGCTGTTTTTATTATCAATTCATCGATCGGAAGAAAACTCATAATGAGTATTACGGGAGCTGCACTGGTGCTGTTCCTCACCTTCCATAGTATTATGAATATTTTTGTCATTATTTCACCTGAGGTGTACGATGCTATCTGTCACTTTTTGGGTGCCAACTGGTATGCCCTGGTGGCGACCATGGGTCTGGCTTTCCTGATGGTGGTTCATATTCTGTACGCTTTTTGGCTGAGCCTGCAAAACAAGATTGCCCGTGGTAAGGACGTGTATGCAGTCAATAAGCGACCCAAGGGTGTTGAGTGGGCTTCGCAAAATATGTTGGTACTGGGTATCATTGTTTTGGGCTTCCTGGGTCTGCATTTGTATAACTTTTGGTACAAAATGCAATTGACAGAGTTAATTGGTAAAATAAACGGAGAAGAAGTCAGTATTGCAGGAGCAGCCTTAGTCGAAGGCTTGTTCCAAAGCCCGGTTTACTGCCTGCTTTATATAGTATGGCTGGTAGCTTTGTGGTTTCATTTGACGCATGGTGTCTGGAGTGCGTTACAGAGTATCGGCTTGAGCAACAACACCTGGCTGCCTCGTATCAAGGTTATCTCGAACATTGTTTCGACCATTGTGGTAGGCCTCTTTATCCTGATTCCCATTTATTATCTGATTGTAAATCTTATACTATAAAAGGCTATGAGTACCGATAAAAATACTAAGACAATCGTCGCAAAGGTACCAGAAGGTGCATTGAGTGAAAAATGGTCTAATTATAAAGCTCATCAGAAACTGGTAAATCCATCCAACAAGAGGCGTCTGGACGTTATTGTGGTGGGCACCGGACTGGCAGGTGCTTCCGCAGCTGCTTCACTGGGAGAGCTGGGCTTTAACGTGCTGAATTTCTGTATTCAGGATTCTCCCCGGCGCGCGCACTCCATAGCCGCTCAGGGAGGTATCAATGCGGCTAAAAATTATCAAAACGACGGAGACTCTGTCTACCGTTTGTTTTACGATACCATAAAAGGAGGAGACTATCGCGCACGCGAAGCCAACGTGTACCGTCTGGCCGAGGTTTCCAACAGTATCATTGATCAATGTGTGGCTCAGGGTGTTCCTTTTGCCCGCGAATACGGCGGTTTGCTCGACAACCGCTCCTTTGGCGGTGCTCAGGTTTCCCGTACTTTTTATGCCAGGGGGCAAACGGGACAGCAACTCTTGCTTGGAGCTTATTCAGCCTTGAGCCGTCAGGTGCACAAAGGCAGTGTTAAGCTCTATACCAGGCGGGAAATGCTGGATCTGGTTGTTGTGGACGGCAAAGCCAGAGGCATCATTGTCCGCAACTTGGTTACCGGCAAAATTGAGCGCTATTCAGCACATGCCGTGGTAATTGGTACCGGAGGCTACGGCAATGCCTTTTTTCTCTCCACCAACGCTATGGGATCCAATGGTTCTGCCGCCTGGCAGGTGTACAAAAAAGGCGCTTATTTCGCCAATCCCTGCTATGCTCAGATTCACCCGACCTGTATTCCCGTGCACGGAGAATCGCAGTCAAAACTCACCCTGATGTCCGAATCCTTACGTAATGACGGCCGTATCTGGGTGCCCAAAAAGATAGAAGACGCCCAGGCTATCCGTGCCGGCAAATTAAAACCAACCGAAATAGCCGAAGAAGACAGAGATTATTATTTGGAACGCAGGTATCCGGCTTTTGGTAACCTGGTGCCCAGAGACGTAGCCTCCAGGGCAGCCAAAGAACGTTGCGATGCCGGTTACGGAGTAGGAAGCGGCCTGGCTGTATATCTTGACTTCAAAGATGCCATAGAGCGTTTGGGTAAAGACGTCGTGGAAGCCCGTTACGGTAACCTATTTCAGATGTACGAAAAAATAGTAGACGATAATCCCTACGAAACGCCCATGATGATATATCCGGCCATCCATTACACTATGGGAGGCGTCTGGGTTGATTATGAATTACAAACTTCCATTCCCGGGCTGTATTGCATAGGGGAAGCCAATTTCTCCGATCACGGGGCAAATCGCCTGGGAGCTTCGGCCTTGATGCAAGGTTTGGCTGACGGTTATTTTGTATTGCCCTATACCATACAAAATTATTTGGCTGACGAGATCCGCACACCGCGCATTTCGACAGATTTGCCCGAATTTGTGGATGCTGAACGTAAAATCAGCGATCGCGTAGAACGTATTATGTCGATAAAAGGCAAGCGATCAGTTGATTCCTTACACAAACAATTGGGCCACATTATGTGGGATTTTGTGGGCATGGGTCGCAATAAAGAAGGTTTGCTCAAAGCCATCGACGACATCAAACAAGTAAAAAAGGAATTCTGGAGTAATGTCTTTATTCCCGGAGAAGGTCTTGATTTAAATACCGAACTGGAAAAAGCCCTGCGTTTGGCTGATTTTATCGAGATAGGTGAGTTGATGGCCCGCGATGCACTACATCGTGAGGAATCCTGCGGCGGCCATTTCCGGGAAGAATTCCAGACTCCCGAAGGAGAAGCCTTACGTCAGGACGACAAGTTCAACTACGTAGCCTGCTGGAAATACCTTGGCGAAGACAAGGAACCTGCGATGATCAAGGAAGAGTTGAACTATGAGTTCGTAAAAGTACAACAACGCAATTACAAATAATATGGAAAAGACAATAAACATAAGCTTGAAGATCTGGCGTCAAAGAGGGCCCAAAGCCAAAGGTGCTTTTGAAACGTATAAGCTGGACGGAGTTTCTACCGACAGTTCTTTTCTGGAAATGTTGGATCAACTCAATGAGCAATTGATAGCAAAAGGTAATGAGCCTGTTGTGTTTGATCACGATTGCCGTGAAGGGATTTGTGGAATGTGTTCTTTGTATATCAATGGCCATCCTCACGGGCCGGACGAAGATATTACCACCTGCCAGCTTCACATGCGCAAATTCAGGGACGGCGAAACCATCACCATTGAGCCCTGGCGTTCACATGGTTTTCCGGTAATCCGCGACCTGATGGTGGATCGTTCTGCTTTCGATAAGATTATCCAGGCCGGAGGCTATGTTTCGGTTAATACCGGCGGAATTCCCGATGCTAACGCCATACCCATTCCCAAACCTGTTGCCGATATGTCGATGGATGCAGCTGCCTGCATTGGTTGCGGAGCTTGTGTGGCAGCCTGCAAAAACGGCTCGGCCATGCTGTTTGTATCTGCCAAAGTCAGTCAGCTGGCTTTGTTGCCTCAGGGTAAAGTGGAAGCAGCACGCCGCGCCAAAGCAATGGTTCAGAAAATGGACGAATTAGGATTCGGCAATTGTACCAATACCGGTGCTTGCGAAGCTGAATGTCCCAAAAATATATCCATTACCAACATTGCCCGTCTGAACAGAGAATTTTTGAGTGCCAAAATAAAAGATTAAACAGCCATGGCTGTCCAGGATTACGTTCGTGCAGAATCGTTTAACTATCCGGAGGCCCCGGACAGCCTCCCGGCTGATATTGCCGAAAAATCTCTGACAATACAAAGCCCATTGCACGAAGGCTTGCCAAGACAAGAAGGCCCCATGTCCGGCTTAAAGCCCTTTATCATATTGATATTGGGCCTTTTTGTTTTTTCGTATGTATTCGGCACAAGGAGTACACTGTTTCTTCATTCATTCAAAGATATTTTTGTTTACCGTGAAAGATCCAGCATTTTTGTTGATTCTGATGTCAGATTAGTGCGTTATCAGAGGTTGCTTGCGGTTTTTGGTTTCATTATCTGTCTTTTGTTGTTGTCTCTGATCTTTCAATCGGGTCAACAAGCCAACCTGAACAAATTGGACACTGTACACTTAGGCTATGCTTTGCTCTTTTTGGGAGTGTTTATTTTGGTAAAGTCTTTGTTGTATTGGTTTTTTACTTTATTTCAGTTTGATGCTACCACAGCCAGGCAATGGCAAAACGATAATTTGCTTTTGTTTATCGTGCTTTCCTTGTTGTACGCTATTCTTGTTTTTATTAATGAGATAGTATTTATAAGCTTGGAAAACATGTTAACAGTTGCTCTAATCCTTTGGATTTCAAGCAAATTGATACTTTCAGCCAAGACTTTGCATTATTTTTCCCAGCAAAGACTTTCGTGGTTTCATTTTATTATTTACCTTTGCGGACTCGAAATTTTGCCCCTTTGTATCTTTTACAAAGGCATTATTTGGATACGAGATATTGTATAATTTAAACGATTATCGCGTTGAAAATCAAAAAGATCCTTGTTTCTCAGCCGCAACCGTCCTCTGAGAAATCCCCTTACTTCGACATTGAAAAAAAATACGGAGTTAAGTGTGTGTTTAGGCCTTTTATTAAAGTAGAAGGCATAAGTGCTAAGGAGTTCAGGCAACAGAAAATTGCTATTCAGGATTATTCTGCTGTGGTCTTTACCGCCAGAACTGCCATTGATCATTTTTTTCGTTTGTGTGAGGAGCTGAGAGTGTCGGTTTCCGAAGACCTGAAGTATTTCTGTGTAGGGGAACAAATTGCCCTCTATCTGCAAAAATACATTCAATACCGAAAACGTAAGATATTTTATCCGGAAAGCGGTAAGGTCGAAGATCTGGTTGCACTGATTCAAAAACACAACAACGACAACAACTTTTTAGTTTCGGTATCCTACGTTCACAAAGACGATTTAATTACCAAGCTGGACGAAAACAACATTAATTACACCAAAGCAATAATGTATCGTACAGTTAGTAATGATTTTGAAGAAGGAGAAACATTTGACTACGATATGTTGATTTTCTTCAGTCCATCGGGAGTTGTTGCCATGTTAAAGAATTTTCCGAATTTTGAGCAGGGAGATATTCGCATTGCCTGCTTAGGGCCAACCACTGCCAGAGCCGTCCGCGAAGCCGGTTTGCGACTTGATTTGGAGGCTCCTACACCTTCGGCCCCTTCTATTACGGCAGCCTTGGAGCAGTTTCTTAAGGAGAATGGAAACAATATAAAAAAGTAATATTCTTTTGAATTGATATAAAGACACTTTATTTCGCTATTTTTGCAGAAATAAGGTGTCTTTTTTTATGGATTTAATCCGCTTATCCTTCGGCAAAACGGAACATTTGTGTGGAGAATTACGCATCAACAAACTCTTTGAGCAGGGGAAATCTTTCTTTGTTTACCCACTGAGGATATGTTGGTTGTTGGCACCACAGACTGAAGAATCATCTGTGCAGGTTATGATAAGCGTTCCTAAAAAAAAGATACGCAAGGCAGTACAACGAAACAGGACAAGACGTCTTATCAAAGAAGCGTATCGCCTGCATAAAAGCAGTCTGTCAGGAGAAATGCAAGAAAAAAACCTGCAATTAATGCTGGCATTTATCTGGATGTCGGAACAAGTGCCCGAATACAAGGATCTGGAACTAAAAATGCAAGAAGCCCTCCGGGTTTTAAGAAATAAAATAACATGAGAAAACTGGTTATTTTTTTAGTCTTGTTACCGCTGCGGTTTTACAGGTTGTTTATTTCTCCCTTATTCCCGTCATCCTGCCGCTATACCCCTACCTGTTCGGAATATGCCATGCAGGCTGTGCAAAAACACGGCCCCATAAAAGGAGCCTGGCTGGCCATAAAAAGAATAGTCAGCTGTAATCCCTGGGGAGGGCATGGCTACGATCCGGTGCCCTGAGAATGGAAGAAATATGCTAAAAGAACTATGTTTATTGATATCCACACCCACAGAGCACAACACTACCTGAAGCTGATCGAACAGAAACAGCCTCTCTCTTTGTATAGTGCCGGGGAGAACTCTTTGTGGTATTTTCTGAACATAGAACCCGAAGATTTTATTCCCGACATGAGTTTGCCTCCCCACGTTAATCTGAGCACAGGAATTCATCCCTGGCGGGCGCATTCTGTTCCTGACTCCGACTCTCTGAACCATATTTTTGCTCATCCTTCTGTCGGCCTGATAGGAGAAATTGGCCTGGACAAAAAATGCCCGGTACTTTTTGAACAGCAATCGAAGGTTTTCGATCTGCAATTGGAAATGGCCGGGGCGCTAAAAAAACCGGTACTCATTCATCAGCTGGGCAGCATGGCCGAGATTTTGGCCGCTAAAAAAAAACATCCAGAAATTCCGGCCTGGATTATTCATGGCTTCAGAGGGAAAAAAACACAGAGCTTGCAATGGCTTCAGCATGGTTTCTATCTTTCTTTCGGCCCTCAGTTCAACGAAGCAGCCCTGCAGGCCTGTCCGCCGGAGCGACTGTTTTTTGAGACCGATGCATCGGGAATAGCCATTGAGGAGATATACAAAAGAGCCGCACAGGCTTTTGCATGCTCTGTTGCGGCTCTGGAAATTCAGCTGGAAAAAAATGTAAACAGCTTGTTTAAGAAATAAACTTATAACCTACACCTTTGACGGTAACAATGTGGTTGTCACCAATTTTCTCGCGAATCTTACGAATGTGTACATCTATGGTTCTGTCGCCTACTATGGAACGATTGCCCCAGACATGTCTGAAGATTTCTTCGCGGGTAAACACTTTGGTCGGCCTTGAATTCAGGAGTTGAAGCAATTCGAATTCCTTACGTGGCAGAAAAATGTCTTTGCCGTTTTTGTACACCAGATAGCGATCGCTGTCAATGACAATGCCTTTTTGAGGTATAACTTCAATGAGGCTTTCCTCGTATTTGGACAGAATATTTCTGATGCGTTGGCAAATCAGAATACTGTTGGTATCTCTGGTTCCAAATTCGTCTACACCGTTCTTGAACCAATTGAGTTGCTCTTCCAGATTGCTGTTGTTGTCGATAAGAAAATAGACGTTGAAGCGGGTTTCTTCTTTGAGTTTTTTAATCTTTTTGCACAGGTCCAATGCTTTGGGATCGTCAGTGGGCGTGTCAAAGATTACCAGACAAGGGGAATCTGCGTTGATAAAATCCAAGGCTTTTTGAACGTTGTTGGCCGTTTCAAAATAAGCTTTGCGATCTTCCAGGAATTCCTGGATCTGGGGGGCGATGGCAGATGGTTTTGTTGTAAAAATCAATGCCGAGTTTCTAAGCGTTTTCATTGTTTTAGTTTTAAATGTGGATGATATATGAGATAAAGATAAATGAATCGAGATATAATGAATATCGTTTTCTTGCTAAAGCAATACAAATATAAGATGAAGAATCAATTAAAACAAGTTACTTTATAAGAAAGAGTCAAATTTCCCATAAAATAAATGTATTTTTGTGCCCTGTAATACTCATTTTTACTTTTAGATCAACAATGAACTTCATTGAAGAATTAAGCTGGCGGGGCATGATACACGACATGATGCCCGGAACGGAGGAACAACTCAACAAAGAAATGACTACCGCCTATGTAGGTATAGATCCCACTGCCGACTCCCTGCACATCGGCCATTTGGTTGGTGTGATGATGCTCAGGCATTTGCAGCGCGCAGGGCATAAGCCCATTGCCTTGATTGGCGGTGCAACAGGTATGATCGGTGATCCCTCACTCAAATCCGGAGAGCGCAATTTGTTGGACGAAGAAACACTAAGGCGTAATCAGGAAGGAATAGGCCGGCAGTTAGCCAAATTTCTGGATTTCGAAAGCAACGCAGCCAACTCGGCGGAATTGGTAAACAATTACGACTGGATGAAAGACTACAGTTTTTTAAATTTTATCCGGGATATTGGTAAACACCTTACCGTAAATTATATGATGGCCAAAGATTCCGTCAAGAAAAGACTGAGTGCCGATTCCAATGTGGGTATGTCCTTTACGGAATTTTCGTACCAGCTTTTGCAAGGTTACGACTTTCTTTACCTCAACGAGCATAAAAATTGTAAGTTACAAATGGGCGGTTCCGATCAGTGGGGTAATATTACCACCGGCACTGAATTAATACGCCGCAAAAACGGAGGAGAGGCCTATGCTCTGACTTGTCCTTTGATTACCAAGGCCGACGGCGGCAAGTTCGGCAAAACAGAATCGGGCAATGTATGGTTGGATTCCCGTTACACATCTCCTTATAAATTTGTGCAGTTTTGGCTGAATGTAAGCGATGCCGATGCCGAAAAATACCTGAAGATTTTCACCTTCCTCAGCCGTGAAGAAATCGAAACCCTCAGTGTAGAGCATTATCAGGCACCCCATTTGAGAATGATGCAAAAAAGGCTGGCCGAAGAAGTTACCTGCATGGTGCATTCCCGGGAAGAGTTTGAAGCCGCCATGGAAGCTGCAGCTATTTTATTTGGCTCCTCTTCGGCCGAACAATTGCTCCGTCTTAACGAAAAAACCTTTTTAGATGTATTCGAAGGTATTCCTGGTTTTAAAGTAGATCCCGACTTGTTTAAACAAGGTGTAAAAGCCGTCGATCTTTTAGCCGAACATTCAGCGGTTTTCCCTTCGAAAGCCGAGATGCGCAAGATGGTGCAAAACGGGGGCTTGTCAATTAACAAGAACAAGTGCCTGCAGTTTGATCAGCTCCTGGACACTTCTTTCCTCTTGCACGGCCGCTACCTCTTGATACAGAAAGGCAAAAAAAATTATTTTTTGATTACTGCCACTGCCGAAAATTAATAAAAACACTTGGCTGGTAACATAAAAAATACCTATCTTTGCAGCGCTTTTTCAGAAAGCTAAACAGGATTGTCTCATGGTGTAATGGTAGCACTGCAGATTTTGGTTCTGCCTGTCGAAGTTCGAATCTTCGTGAGACAACCAAAAAGCCTCCGGTCCAAAAAGGAACCGGGGGCTTTTTTAATTCGGGCCTTTCTAATTGTGAAATAAACTTAAATCTTAGTACTATGTATTGCATAGTACTATATACTACATTATATTTGTCCCCGAATATCGGATTCTATTATTAGAACCAGACAAAATCAATAATTAGAACAAATGAAAAAAGTCGTTTCAAAAGGGATTGGAGGCTATTCTTTTCAGATGGAAGAGGATGCCTGCCGTATTTTGCAGGATTACATTGAACAATTTAAGATCAAGTTGGGAGAGGCCGAAGATGTGTCGGAAATAATGGACGATATAGAAGCCCGTATTGCCGAAATTCTTCGTGAAGAAATCAGTTCTCCCAATCAGGTAGTGGGCGAAGGCCTTATCCGACAGGTCGTAGCCCGCATGGGTATGCCCGATGGCAGCAATGATTTCACGGAATACCACGTGCCATATACATCGAACAAAAGAGGAGCCTCACGCAGGCTTTTCCGCAATCCCGATGATCGTAAGATAGGTGGCGTTTGCGGAGGTCTGGGAGCCTATTTAGGCGTAGATGCCACTCTATTGAGGATCTTGTTTTTATTGGGTATGATTTTGGGATTTTTGTCGTTTTGGGTGTACATCATTTTGTGGATATGTGTGCAAGACGCCAGGACTCCTGCTCAAAAACTCCAAATGCAGGGGCTTCCGGTAACGGCCGAAAATTTATTGCGTTATTCAGCTAAACAATCAGAGAAATGAACCAGGAGATAAATACAGACAATGTTAAGGCTCAGATGAGAAAGGGGATCCTGGAATACAGCATTTTGTCCATCTTGTCCAAAGGGGATGAATATGCATCTTCCCTGATCAAAATTCTTAAAGATGCCAGTATGATTGTGGTGGAAGGGACCTTATATCCCCTGCTTACCAGGCAAAAAAATCAGGGTTTGCTGAATTATCGTTGGGAGGAATCTCCGCAAGGGCCTCCCAGGAAATATTACAGCATCACTGACAAGGGAAGGGAAATGCTCTCTGAACTGGATGTGACCTGGAAGGAAATTATTGATAGTATAGAAATAATTCGTAATACCCCAAATCAATGAAAAATGTAATTAAAGTAAGCATAGGTCGCTGGGCCTTTACCTTGAACGAGGAGGCTTATGCTTTGCTGGAAAATTTTCTGGACCAGCTCAAGGCCTATTATGAAAAAGAAACTGATGCTGATCAGCGTGTTCAGGACATCGAAAGCCGCATAGGGGAGTACTTGTCAGATTGTATAAAGTCAATCGATCAGGTTGTGGACGAGAAACAGATACAACAAGCCATCGAATCGCTGAATTTACCCGACTTCGGAGAACAAGCTGCCTCGGCAGGCAAGACTGAATCCGGCGAAAGCAGTAATTACACCCGGAGTTCAAAACGATTGTATCGCAGTGCTGAACGCAAGGTGCTGGGTGGAGTCTTCAGCGGCATGGGCGAATATTTTGGTATTGATCCTGTTGGCCTGCGTCTCTTGTATGTGATTTTTGTTGTGATAGGAATGATTAGTTTCCGTTGGAATATTGATGATCACGTACATTTTAGGCTGTTCGGAATGGGAGGTTTTGCCAGCTTTCTTTTTATTATGTATTTTATCATGTGGATAGTGGTGCCAATGGCGCGCACACCGCAGGAAAAAAGAGCCATGAAAGGGGGACGAAGCTCAGCCCGCAGGGTTGTGCACGACATGGGGAATCAATCCGAAACGAATTACAGAGAATCGGGGAATTCATCTCTGGGCAGTTTCTTACTCAGTTTCTTCAGGGTCTTTGTAAGTATTGTGCTGATTTTGATCGGAGCCACCGGCTTGTTGGTTTTGCCTATGTTGTTGTATTTCTGGGATATACCTGCTGATTGGTTTGGCTATCTGGGCTTGTTGCCATTGCACCCGGGTTTGATCTGGTTTAAGGTGTTGACACTGATTGCCGTCTTTGTACCCTTGCTATTATTCTTGTACGAAGGTATTGTACTGTTGTTTAAGCTGCGGGTACGTAAGTTAAACCTGGGAGTTATCTTTCTTGCCATTTGGATACTGTCCCTTTTTGTTCTCGCTTTCAGCAGTTTGCTCGCCAGCCGTGCATTTTGGGGCGAAGGAAAATTTCAGAACACCGAAGTACTGGAGCTGCCCTCAGATACTATCTATCTTGAGATGGAAGCCGACTTTTCTTCGCCTGAACAGTTTATATGCACTTGCGAAGATGATTTCTTTATTTATTGCAACAAAAGCAGCTCCGAAAACAAGTTTCTCTATGTTTTCCCCAGAATCCGTCTGAGTACAGGTGATACTCCCGAAATGACCCAAAAAGTGAATTTAAGGGCAAAAAACAACTTTATTGCTCAAATGAAGGCAGAAGACGCTATTGATTTTGTCAAGCTGGAAGGAAACAGAATTAAAGTCAAGCCTTTGTATTTTGACAAAGATCAACCCTGGTCTTTTGAACAAATGAGCCTGCATTTAAGTTTGCCCCATGATTGTATTCTCTATGTACAGGGGAAAAAGGGAAAATGGCAGGAATTAAAGCATAACAGAGGTTCGTTTTATCCTTTTGTGGGATATACCAACGAGCATAATGGCTTTATTATTAAAAACTCTTTTTGATTTAAGCACAAATTAATCTGAGGCATAAACCAATCCTCCGGATAGCAAAAGCTACTTCCGGAGGATTTTTTTGGACTAAAGAGTCCCTGACTTCATGATTGAAAATTTCTCCGGAATGCGATAATTAGCCTTTTAGAAGCTTATCAATTAGCCTGGGATAATGGAAGTATTCCAGTTCGTGAATCCTTTGCGCCAGCTCAGCTGCTGTGTCAGTTGCCAATACCGGACAGCTGGCCTGAAAAATAATGTTTCCCTGGTCGTAATGTTCATTTACGTAATGGATGGTAATGCCGGATTCTTTTTCGCCTGCCTGTATGACGGCTTCGTGCACTCGATCGCCGTACATGCCTTTGCCTCCAAATTTGGGGAGTAAGGCAGGATGAATATTGATTATTTTGTTTGGATAAGCCTGAATAAGGTCTGAGGGTATTTTTTGAAGATAACCGGCCAGAACAATAAAACTCACCTTTTTTTTCTGCAAGAGTTGTAAAATGCCTCCCTCTTCCAGTTCTGATTTTTCAAAAGCATAGGAGGCAATGTGAAGCTTTTTCCCCCTTTCGAGCACGTAGGCATTTTTTTTGTTGGATAGGAATAAAACAACTTCCACATCAGACCTATCGGCAAAATAACGGACAATATTTTCGGCGTTTGAGCCGGAGCCGGAGGCAAAAATGGCTAGTCGATGCTTTTTGAGGATATTCATAATATCTTGATATTCAGTGTTTAAATAAAATGTAAAAATGCTTTTTAGAATATTTACAGCACAAAATTAGTGTTTGTTTGAAATATTTCATTCCTTTGTCGTCTCATTTTTTTTTGAGACAAACCTATTTATTCACTAAAAAATTAACTGTTATGTCTGAAACTGCAGATAAAGTTAAATCGATTATTGCGGAAAAATTGGGCATCGAGCTTTCGCAAGTTACTCCTGCTGCTAGCTTTACCAATGATCTTGGTGCCGACTCTCTCGACACTGTGGAGCTGATTATGAGTTTCGAATCAGAATTCGGCATTAGTATTCCTGATGAAGAAGCTGAAAAGATTTCAACAGTCAGTGATGCAATCGATTACGTTGAAAAAACTCTGAACAAATAATTCCGCACAGGAGTTCCCGGTATCAAAGAGGAAAACCGAGCACGGAGCTTCTTGAACAATTCCTAAATAAATGGAATTAAAAAGAGTTGTCGTAACAGGCCTTGGAGCTATTACCCCTTTGGGTAATTCCGTAACAGATTTCTGGACGGGATTACTTAACGGAGTAAGTGGTTCAAGGCCTATTTCACGTTTTGATACTACGCATTTTAAAACAAAATTTGCTTGCGAGGTAAAAAATTATAATTCTGAAGATTATTTCGACCGTAAGGAAGTACGCAAATACGACCTTTTTGCGCAATATGCCATAATAGCGTCAAAAGAGGCCATTTCCGATGCTTGTTTAATTCCTGAGCAAGAAGATTTAGACAGGATTGGTGTTATTTGGGGTGCCGGTATCGGAGGTATACAAAGTTTTGAGAATGAAGTAGCCGATTTTGCTACCGGAGACGGGAAGCCCCGATTCAGTCCATTTTTTGTTCCCCGGATGATTGCCGATTTGTCGGCAGGACATATTTCGATAATGTACGGATTCAGAGGGCCAAACTATTGTACTGTATCGGCCTGCGCCTCGTCGAATAATGCTTTTTTTGACGCCTTCAATTACATCCGTCTGGGCAAAGCCAATGTGATAGTATGCGGAGGTTCCGAGGCGGCTATCACTCCTTGTGGTGTAGGCGGGTTTAACGCCATGCGCGCCATTTCTACACGCAACGATGAATACGCCACTGCCAGTCGTCCTTTCAGTAAAAGCCGTGATGGTTTCGTATTGGGCGAGGGCGGCGCTTGTCTCATCTTCGAAGAACTGGAACACGCCCTGGCCCGAAAGGCTCCTATTTATGCAGAAGTTGGCGGTTGTGGTTTGTCGGCCGATGCTTATCATATTACAGCACCTCATCCCGACGGATTGGGCGCCATCAAAGTGATGGCCAACACCCTGGAAGATGCCGGAATGCAGCCGGAAGAAATTGATTACATCAATGTGCACGGCACCTCTACACCTTTGGGTGATATTGCTGAAGTAAAGGCCATTAAAACTATTTTTGGTAAACACGCTTATAAATTAAATGTCAGTTCCACCAAATCCATGACAGGACACCTGCTGGGTGCGGCCGGAGCTATTGAATCTATTGCCTGCATCAAGG
The DNA here is from genome assembly GCA_028694375.1 of Bacteroidales bacterium. Taxonomy (GTDB): domain Bacteria; phylum Bacteroidota; class Bacteroidia; order Bacteroidales; family UBA1402; genus UBA1402. The sequence continues at coordinate 19,072 of JAQUTN010000004.1, read as the reverse complement.
CCATTCAGGAAAACATCATTCCTCCCACCATTAATTTTGCCGAAGGAGACGAAGATCCGGAAATTGATTACGGTATTAATTTTACTTTTGGAAAAGCTTGTAAACGCGAAGTTCGTGCGGCTTTGTCCAATACTTTCGGATTCGGAGGACACAATGCCAGCATTATTTTCAGAAAGTGGAACAGAGGCGTATAACTTTTCCGTTTTTTTTCAGGAAGACTTTTTATAAAAAGAAAAACAGGGAATCGTATGCTGTTTTTAAAAAGATTCTGGGATTTTATCCCCGTAATCTGGCTTTGTATGAATTGGCTTTACGACATAAATCGGCTTCTATCAGAGAACACGATGGCGTTTTACTCAACAATGAACGTCTTGAATTTTTGGGAGATGCTGTCTTGAATGTACTGGTGACCGATTTGCTTTTCAGTCATTTTGAATCCGAAGGCGAAGGCTTTCTCACCAACACCCGGTCAAAAATTGTGCAAAGGGAAACTTTAAATAACATTGCTTTGGAATTGGGTTTAGACAAGTGGGTACTCAAAGCAGAGCATGCTTCATCTCCCAGACAATCAATATTTGGAAACACGCTCGAAGCTCTTATCGGTGCCATCTATTTGGATAAAGGCTACCGCAGCTGTAAGCGTTTTCTTAAGAAGAAAATTATACAGCGTTTTATTGATATTGAACGTATAGCTAATCAGGAAATTAACTTCAAATCAAAAATAATTGAGTGGAGCCAGCACCAAAAAGTAAAATTGAATTTTGAACATATCGAGTTGCCTGCCGGCGAAGAATCACCGCTCAGTTTTGAAGCCCGTCTGTATTTAAACGATATTTACGTGGCTTGCGGCAAAGGTTACAACAAGAAACAGGCCCAGCAAAAAGCAGCTCAGGAAGCGATTGCCATTGTAGAAAGCCGACAAGGCTTGTATGCCGACATTATGGCTGCCGAAACCGAGAGATAAATTCAAGAAAATTATTTTTGAAATTTTATTTCCGGCTTGAATGCTGTGGAAAAATGCATTACTTTTGAAGCTAATATTCAAGCCCCCGGTGCTATGAGTGATTTTTTTACGGACATTGCCCAGTTATCATTCAAAACCAGACTGGAAGAATTGAAAGATTACGCCCACGCGTCTTTTGATATTCAGAATGAGCAGCTGTTCAACTTATTGAATGAGGCTCAGGGCTGCCTTTATGGCAAAAAATACGATTTCAGAAGCATTTTTAGTTATCAGGATTTTCGGGAAAGACTCCCTATTCTGCAAAACTCCGATATTCAACCCTATTTGCGCAAAATGGCCGCCGGCAAACCTAATATCCTTTGGCCGGGCATTTGTAAGCATTTTGTCAAGACTCCAAAAAACGGCGGTCAAAAATCCGGAAACAACAAGCATTTTTTGCCTGTCAGCGATCAAATGATCAGCGAGAATTTCTTTCAGGGCATCAACGATTGCTATGCTCTGTATTTGAAGGATCACCCCGATAGCCGGCTTTTCTCTGCCTTTTCAATTTGGTTGGGGGTAGACTTTAAAGAAGAAAACCTGGGAAATATTTCGTCTGTTTTGCGTAAGAATATGCCATTTATACTGAGCTTACTAACTTTTCCCAACGAATTGCCCGAAGAAGAGTCGGCCAAGGAGCAACTGACAGAGGAAATAATAAAGAAATGTCAGCAAGATAAAATATCGAATTTTCAGGGGACACCTTCCCGGATGAGGGCTGTTTTGGAAAAAGCCTATGCTTTTTTCGACAAAAAGAGCCTACAGGAAATCTGTCCTTCGGCTGAGGTTTTCTTTCACAGAGGCATGCCCTCTGTCAACCAAATGGAGCAGGGCGTTGAAGGATTGAATTACCAGGCTTCGTATTGCAGTGCCGAAGGCTTTTTTGGTATTCAGGATCAACCCGGCGAGGCCGCTCTGTTACTGATGCTCGACACCAGTGTTTTTTACGAATTTATACCGGTAAACCTTGCGCTTGAACCTCAAAATGCAGTTCCCCTGGAAGAAGTTGTTTTAGGCAAAGATTACAGAATGATTATTACCACTTGTTCCGGATTGTGGAGATATTGCTCCGAAGGCCCTGCCATTCGCTTTGTTTCGGAGAAGCCCTACAAATTTATATTATGCAACAACTGAGTATTTACAATACATTAAGCAGGCAAAAAGAAGTTTTCAAACCCTTACACGAAGGTCGTGTAGGGCTTTATGTATGCGGACCTACCGTTTACGGTGATCCTCATTTGGGACATGCACGCCCGGCCATTACTTTCGATATACTGTTTCGCTATTTAAGTCAATTGGGCTATAAGGTGCGCTATGTTCGCAATATTACCGATGTAGGCCATCTGGAAAACGATGCAGACGAGGGAGAGGATAAAATTGCCAAAAAGGCCAGGCTCGAAGAGCTCGAACCTATGGAAGTGGTTCAGTATTATTCCAATCGCTATCATAAGGCAATGGATGCACTTGGGGTCTTGCCTCCGAGTATAGAACCTCATGCATCGGGACATATTATTGAGCAGATAGAAATGGTGCAGAAAATACTCGATCATGGTTATGCTTATGTAAGTGAAGGTTCGGTTTATTTTGATGTGGAAAAATACAACGAAAACCATCATTACGGCAAGTTATCGGGTCGCAATATCGAAGACATGCTCAGTACCACCCGTCGCCTCGACGGCCAGGACGAAAAGAAAAACACCATCGACTTTGCCTTATGGAAAAAAGCCACTCCCGAACACATTATGCGTTGGCCATCTCCCTGGAGCGAGGGTTTCCCGGGCTGGCACATGGAATGTTCTGCCATGGGAACACGCTACCTTGGTGAGCAGTTCGATATTCACGGCGGCGGAATGGATTTGCTTTTCCCTCATCACGAATGCGAGATAGCCCAGTCGGTAGCAGCTCTCGAGAAGGAAAGCGTGCGTTATTGGATGCACAACAACATGATCACCATCAACGGCCAAAAAATGGGCAAATCGCTTGGGAATTTCATTACTCTGGAAGAATTTTTCCAGGGTAGTCATCCCATACTGACGCAGGCTTATGCTCCCATGACCATTCGCTTTTTTATTTTGCAGGCTCATTACCGCAGCACGGTGGACTTTAGCAACGAGGCTTTGCAGGCTTCGGAAAAAGGTTATGGCCGTCTGATGGATATCTGCAAACGCTTGCAGGAACTTAAGCCTTCAGAGACTTCGACGATCAACATCGGGGATTTGAGGCAGAAATGCTTCGATGCCATGAACGATGACCTGAATACGCCCATAGTCATTTCGCATCTTTTTGAAGCAGGCAAGGCCATCAACAGCATATTTGATGGAAATGCAGGCATTACAGCGGCTGATCTGCAAGAACTCCGGGACGTCTATGCCTTGTTTGTCAACGAAATACTCGGCCTTGATTCCCAATCGGAACTTGGACAGGACAATGCAAACACTCAGGCAGAACGTGCAGCTTACAGGGCCGCCATCGATATGTTGCTGGAGCTCCGCATGGAAGCCAAAGCCAACAAAGACTGGGAAAAAGCCGATAAGATACGCAAACAGCTCGCGGACTTGGGTTTCGAAGTAATGGACAGAAAAGAGGGCTTCGACTGGAAATGGTCAGCTCCCTGATTGGTTGCCCCCCCCGTTTTTTTAATCTAAGTCTTCCTGTGGATGAAGTAAGTTTTCAGCACCCTCGAAAACAGCTTTCACCGAGCCAACGCGGATAGGCGACTCTATTTGCAAGGGAAGACGATTGAGGTCGTTGCCCAGCCATAGTTTTAGCACATCTCCTTTTTTAAAGATTGTACCTTCGACCAGGCTCAGTTCGAAATAATGAGCGTAATGGGTATTGCCCCGATGCAGTTTTATGAGAGCTTTGCCTTTGTACTTCAGCCAGACATCGTACTGGCCATCGTCAAGCCGTACCGGTATATGAATAGCCTGTCCCGAAAACAGCAACTCGTCGGGAATGTTGCGCATACGGTATACACTGCTGATTATATCGAAGCCGCACTCTTTGGTGTGATTGTATGCGGGATCTTTCCAGACTTCCCTGCGTTTTAGTTGGGTACGAACATTCCAGCCCTCGCTGGTATCGGATGGCTGGAACAAAAAATTATCCTGGCCATGCCACTTGCCTTCGTGGGTATATTTTTTGCTTTCGTAGGGAATAAGATTAAGCGGGTTGACATAAGACTCCAGAGTATCCCTGACCGTAAAAAAAGCATCGTAGGCCCTGTGGGTAATCCCGGTGGCTTTGAGATGCAGGGCAGGGTGGCTGTTTAAAGCTGCAATGCTGTGGTTTCCGCTTGTATAACCGGGTTTAGAGGCCAGTGCTGTTGCTGTCCAGGTAGTCATACTTGTTTCAAAGTCGCAAGTTCCTGCAGGAATCCAGATAAAGCCTATGTTGTAGTAGACCTGATAGCTGATTTTTTCGCCAACGGCAAAACTGGTGTTTTGCATGGAGCAAAATTCTTTGCCGGATAAATCCTGACTTATAATAAGCCCTGCAATGAATAAACAAAGGACTGAAGGTATTTTCATACCACTTTTTTATCGATTTTTGGGTTCGGCCGGTTTCAGGTCTTTGGGCTTCTGCTCCTTCAAAGCTAAGGCTCTTATGTTCCAACTTTCGTTTATTTCCCAATTGGCTTTGAGACTGAACAGTTTATTGTTGTAAAAAACCTCTTCGGGTTGGCGTTTCAGGGCATAATTCCCGGTATCCCAAAGATAGTTGTTGTTTACATCGTCTACAGCCCTAAGATAATAATCGCCAGGTTTAATAAACAGAAAATCAGCCACACCCTCTTCCAGTCTTGTTTTGCGTACAACCTTGTCACTTTTGTCGAGCAATTCGGCAAAAGCCGGGCCTGTGAATCCACTTATGCTTACCGTCAGGCGCGAATACTCTTTCTCGGCGCGTATGCTGAAACTTTGGCTGAATTTTGCGTTGGTTTTGCCGTACCAGCCTTCTACACAGCCTGAATCGATTTCTACCTTGTATTGGGCTTCGAAATCCCAGAGGGCATCCAACAGATAGGTTCGAAATTTCTCCGGATGAGCTTCTATAGTGAAATCTTTGACTTCTACCCAGAGGGTATCTTTTTTGCGGTACAGTCTGTAAGGATCGCCCTGAATGTTTTTTACCGGGCTTTCCCAGGTAAAATAAAGTGTGGAATAAATATCTAATGTGGGTTTAATATTGGTTTCCAGCTTAAGGTGATCGATCGGCGGGGATTGAATTACACTGTCTTGATCTCTTTTGTCTCTGCGGCTCCGCTCGCGGTCGGAGAGATTTCTTCCGGAGGCAATTGCCGGTTTTCTGGTGAATAGTCTCAGTGTATCTCTGACTGCAGAGAGGATGTTGTTGGAATCAGTTTTTAAATAATCCAGTTGAATATGCAAGGTGTCGCAACGGTAGATGCTGCTGTCTTTGATCCAATAAACCAGGCTGTCGTTGGTCGGATTCTTTTCGCAAAAGAACCAGTCTGTACTGTCTGTTTGAGCACCAATATCTCCCGGCCCGGGACTGAGCAGTTTTATTCGGGGCAGGCTGTCTGCCTTGTAACCAAAGATCAGTGAAAAATATTCTTTGGAAGCTCGCTCCGATTTGACTAAATATTGTCTACCAAAATCTTCTTCGTATAATTTCAAAAGTATATCGTCCGGCTTATAACAAATATAATCAACCAATCGTATGGTATCTATGGTAAGGCTGTCGATCCAGGTAGTATCGTAGCGTTGGCAAATTTCGGTCCAGAGGCTGACAGTTGAATCGGGAAAGGCCAGAGCCTCACCGGGCTGATCAAAGCGGTAATCACGGTTTTTATCGTCGAGAGCGTAGATTTTATAAGGCCCCGGCTTAAGGTTTTTAATGCAGAAACGCCCCTGAGCATCGGTTTTGGAAATTCTCAAAAAGGGCTCTTTTATAAAAGCGCTGTCATTTAAATCCAAATGAGCTCCCACCAAAATATTTCTTTCGGGATTTAGGTTTGATGCCCGCAACACTATACCCGAAACTCTCAGGGTGTCGATGTCGGAACCGGTCGAAAAAGCAAAAGCATAATCGCCGTAGGGGTTCTTTTCGTTCAGATCAACTATGGAATTGGTGAAATCGATGGTATAGGTTTCGTTAGCTTTTAGACTATCCTGCAGCTCCACCACGATTTTTTTCATAACGGCATTTACCTGTGGGGCTGTTTTTTGCGGGGGAGAAACAATCACTCTTTCGGAGGCGTTTTCTACGGAGATCAATTCATCAAAATAGATTTCCAGCTTCTTTTTGGTGTAATTGCGGCTGTTGTTTTCGGGCAGGGTTTTAAGTAAAACAGGAGGGGCTTCATCCTTGGGGCCTCCGCTTGGGGATCCTATACTGGCACAGGACACTAGTTGCAAGCAAAGCAAACATACCGGAACACGAATAAGGAGGTTGCGAAAACTTCTCATCTGAAATTAGAACACAGGGTTGGAATATCTTAGAGTTCAGGACAAATGTACGAGTATTTTTTCAATCCATCTCCCGGCATTTAAAAATATTCCAGTACCTTTGTCGTTTAAGTAAAATACAACAGCATGAAGATAGTTTTGATCGGTTATGGTAAAATGGGGCACGAAATAGAAAGGATAGCTTTGGAAAGAGGTCATAGTATAGCCTGTGCCATAGATGTAAACAATCCGGAACTATTTGAATCGGACGATTTCCGTACAGCCGACCTTGCCATTGAATTTACCAGCCCTTCCACTGCCTTGCAGAATTATCGCCGTTGTTTTGCGGCCGGTTTACCTGTGGTTTCTGGAACAACAGGCTGGCTGGAACATATGGCTGAAATACGTCAGGCCTGTGAGCAGGGACAAACCTTTTTTTACGCCTCCAATTTTAGCCTGGGAGTCAATTTGTTTTTCGTTCTGAACAAAATGCTGGCCGAAAAAATGAATGCTTTCCCGCAATACGAAGTAAAGCTGAAGGAAATTCATCACACTCAGAAAGTAGATTCGCCCAGCGGCACCGCAGTGAGTCTGGCAGAGGATATCCTAAAAAACCTGGACAGAAAAAAGACCTGGGTTAATTATGAAAGCAATAAAACCGATGAACTGGGTATTGTTTCCGAACGCGAAGGCAGTGTGCCCGGTTATCACGAAGTTTGTTACGAATCGGAGGTAGACAGCCTCAAAATTATTCACGATGCCAAAAGCAGAGCCGGGTTTGCCTTAGGAGCCGTAATGGCTGCCGAATTCACCCTCGGGAAAAAAGGCATGTTGGGCATGCACGATTTACTCGGATTCTAATTAAAAAAATATGAGCAATACAGAAAAAAAATGCCGATTTGTCGCCGCCAAAGGCAAGTGGATACGTTTTGGCCTGTGGACTCTGGTCTTTATCTTTTTTGTAGTATGGACAGGCAGTCTGTGGTGGCTTTTGCCTATTCCCTTTGCCTTTGATCTGTTTATCAGCCGTTTTATACCTTGGTCTTTCTGGAAAAATTCAAAAAACAAAACCTTCAGAGTGATTATGGACTGGGTAGATGCCATTGTATTTGCCCTGGTGGCTGTTTATTTTGTATTCTTATTCTTTTTCCAAAATTATCAGATACCCAGCCCTTCGCTCGAAAAGTCGCTGTTGGTGGGTGATTATTTATTTGTCAGCAAGCTCAGCTACGGGCCTCGCATGCCCAATACCCCCTTGTCGTTTCCCCTGGCTCAACACACCCTGCCCATAGTAAATACTAAGTCTTATATTGAAAACCCCCAATGGCCTTATAAACGTTTAAAAGGCTTGGGCGAAATTCAACGCAAGGATATAGTAGTCTTTAATTTCCCCGCCGGTGACACAGTGGCTTTGGCTATGCAAAACCCTGATTATTACAGCATTTGTTATTCGTTAGCCCGCGAAAAGGGTTTGAGTGTGCCGGAGGCTGCCCGTATAGTACGCAGCAATCCAAAAACCTTTGGTGAAATTATTTACCGTCCCGTTGACCGCCGCGAAAACTACGTGAAACGATGCATCGGAATGCCCGGAGATAGTTTGCAAATCATCAACAATCAGGTTTATATTAACGGCCAGATGCTGGAGGACGAAGCCGGCACCCAATACAATTACTTTGTACAAACCAAAGGCTCTTATTTCAGCGAAACCCAGTTTAGGCAGTGGAATATAAGCAAGGATGATCGTTATTTATTGCCCGATCGTAATGATTTGCTTGAATTGCTTGGTTTTGAGCCCGATGCGCAAGGCAACAAACTGCCGGTGTATCATTTCCCTGCCACCAAAGAAGTGATAGAAAAAATCAAAAAAAATCCCATAGTGAATGCCGTCCGTATAGAACCGGCGCAAATCGGACCTTACGATCTGGGCGGTCCGATATTTACTTTGAGCGATGAAATTTCGTGGACACGCGATGATTTCGGGCCCTTGTGGATACCCCGAAAAGGAGTAAGGATTGAACTGAACTCTCACAATGTCCTGCTTTACGGCAGGGTAATCAGTGCCTACGAGCACCACAGGCTCGAGGAACGCCAGGGCCGTTATTTTATTGACGGTGAGCCTGCAGAGCAGTATACCTTCGAAATGGATTACTATTGGATGATGGGCGACAACCGACACAATTCGGCCGATTCCAGAGCCTGGGGTTTTGTACCCGAAGACCATGTGGTGGGCAAACCCATGCGCGTATGGCTGTCGCTGGACAAAGACCGCAATTGGTTTCAGGGTAAAATACGCTGGAAGCGTTTTATGAAAAAAGCCGTATAATTTTTGTAATGTCTGTAGTCTTGTTATCAACGGCCTATCTGGCGCCGGTGTCTTATTATGTTTTACTGGCAAGAGCCGAAAGGGCTTTGATAGAACAACACGAGAATTATCAAAAGCAATCCTATCGTAATCGTTGCGTGATAGCTGCCGCCAACGGGCCTCTGGTCCTGAGTATTCCGGTGCAAAAAACACTGCCCGGCACAAGCAGGATCCGCGATATACAACTATCCGGTCACGGCAATTGGCAGCACATGCATTGGAATAGCCTGGTTTCTGCATATCGCTCCAGTCCGTTTTTTGATTTTTATCAGGACGATATCCGCCCCTTTTACGAAAAGAAATTCAAGTATTTGTTCGATTATAATGAGGCTTTGAGAGAGGTAATTTGCAGTTTGCTCAATCTGGCACCCGAGATTGAATACACCACCACCTATATCGGGCAATCAGAGAAGGCCGGCCGGGAAACCGAAACGATAAAAAGACTCAATCGCGAAGAAGCAGAAAATAAGCTAAACCTGGTTCGTGAAACAGCCGGCCGGGGAAGGGAAATTCTGGATTACAGCAATGTTCTGCACCCCAAAAAGGCAAGACTTATGGAATTATTGCCCGGCCCTTATGTACAGGTCTTTGACCGGAAGTTTGGCTTTATACCCGATTTGTCAGTGATTGACCTCTTGTTCAACACCGGCCCGGAAGCCTGTTTATATTTAATACATAAGCAATGAAAGAGGATATATATACCTTGCCCAATCAGATACGCGTAATACGCAAGAACTGCGATGCCGAGGTATCGTGTTGCGGATTTGCCATCGCGGCCGGTTCGCGTGACGAAGAAGAAAAAGAGCAGGGGCTGGCACATTTTACGGAACATTTATTATTCAAAGGCACCCGGAAACGCAAAGCATTTCACGTACTCAACCGCCTGAATGCCGTTGGCGGAGAGCTGAATGCCAGCACCGGCAAGGAAGACACCTTTGTATACGGCCTTTTTCTCAAAAACGATTTCGAAAGGGCACTGGAGCTTTTGTGCGATATGCTTTTTTATTCCACTTTTCCTCAAAGAGAGGTCGAAAAAGAAAGAGAAGTAGTGTTGGACGAAATCAACAGTTACGAAGACTCTCCTTCGGAACTGATTTTCGATGATTTTGAGCGCTGTTTGTTTGAACATCACCCTTTTGGCCGGAATATTCTGGGTATACCCGAAAGTTTACAGACTTTCGAATCTCCCGATTTCAGGGCATTTACCCGGCGCTGTTATACCACCGACCGCCTGGTTTTTTTCTCCCTGTCTTCGCTGGAAAATAAAAAAACAGATGCCCTGATACAAAAGTATCTGGCTCCTATTCCCGATAATTCTGCTGATTCGGTTTTTTATCAGCGCAGCAGGCCTCTCCGGGCTAATGCTTTCAAAAATCATTTCCCAAGGAACACCCATCAAACTCATGTTTTGTATGGCAATACAGCCTATTCCATGTACGACGAAAAACGTTATGCTTTGTTTTTGCTGAACAACCTCTTGGGCGGTCCGGGCATGAACAGCCGGCTGAACACTTTGTTGCGGGAACATAGCGGTTTGGTGTATACCGTCGAATCGGGACTCAGTTTTTATACCGATACCGGCCTGTGTTCGATCTATTTTGGCAGTGATCCCAAAAACACCGATCGTTGCCTGGCGCTGATTGACAAAGAATTGAAGCGATTGCGAGAACAGCCTCTGAGTTCGGCCAGATTGCATTTTGCCAAAAAACAACTCTTTGGCCAATTGAGCATAGCGGCCGAAAACAAAGAAAGCAGGGCTTTGAATATGGGGAAAAGCCTGCTCTATTACAACCAATACCAGCCGCTGGGCAATTTTATGGCCAAAATCGAGGCTATCGATGCCATGCAGCTCTGCGAGGTGGCTTCTGAAGTGTTTAATCCTAAGGAACTGTCCTTGTTGGTATACTCTTGATTAGTATAAAGTACTCTGGCAACTGCCTGGTTTGTTTTTGAGATTGCTTAGTCAGTACTACCATCGCTTAATTAATCACTCCGGTTGAACTTTCAGGCTTGGGAATGTAGTTTTCGTAAGATTGGCAAACTTTGGCCGAGAAATCTATACCCAAAGCAATAATTTTTTCCCAGTCGCTTTGGTTGAGCAGCCCTAAGTCCTTACGCTTGATGCCTGCCTGCATAAGCCCGTATAGTATGCCCGCATTGAAAGAATCGCCTGCACCCACGGTGCTGAGGGTGGGGATTTTTTTAACAGGGAGACTTGCCTTGAATCGCGGGCAGTGGAATTCCACATTTTTGTCGGCCGCTGTAAAAATAAAGTTATCGCAATACGGAGCCATTTTTTCACGATATATTTCGCCGGCCTGCTGTTTTTGATACAAAGCCCTGAAGTCGTCTTCCGATCCCCTGATGATGTCGGCGTAACGGTAATTCTCAATCAACACCGGATTCAGAGCTTTGGCCTGATAGCTGTGTGATTTTCTAAAGTTAATGTCGTAATAAATCAAGGCTGATTTTTGGACGGCTTTTTCCAAAAAAGCTTTTACCCGTTTGCGCAACAGAGGATTCAAGGCATAATAAGAACCAAAAACAACAATATCGTCGGGATTGATGGGAGGGAAATTGCCCTGTAAGCCTTTAACTGTATAATCTTTGTAAAAAGTGTAATTAGCGTCGTTGTTTTCGTTCAAAAAAGCCAGGGCGACTGCGGTATTGGAGTCTGGGTGCAGATTCATGTATCTGGAAGACAAGCCGTTGTTTTCCATAAAATCGGTGATTAGCTTTCCCACCTGGTCCTGGCCAATGTCGCTGACAAAATATACCGGCAGACCCAGCCTTCCCAGAGAAATCAGTCCGTTGAACACAGAGCCGCCGGGAGTGGCCGACATGACTTGTCTGTTTTTGAATACAATATCCAGGATACTTTCTCCTATACCAATAATCTTGCGCATAGTTTACGATTGAATAAACAAGCAAATATACCTAAGATCTCCGACAGAAAATAATTTTTATCCTTAGAGATTAATTTATTCATTTAAGCCTAAAATTCAATTATTTATACTACCTTTGCGCCCGCTTCTGACGATAGAAGCCTGGAGGGTTTCCTCTGGTATAAAACACAGTTAATGAAGACATTCGAACAATTGGGCCTGATCCCCGAATTATTGCAGGCCATCACGGAGTTGGGTTTTGAGCACCCGATGCCCGTTCAAGAAGAGGTAATCCCCTATTTACTTGGAGAAGAAAACGACATCATCGCCCTGGCTCAGACGGGTACAGGTAAAACAGCCGCATTCGGATTGCCGGTGTTGCAAAAAATCAATCAGGAACTCAGGCAGCCTCAGGCTTTGGTGCTTTGTCCCACCAGGGAACTCTGTCTCCAGATAGCAGACGACCTGAATGATTACTCGAAATATCTCCCTCGCTTAAAAGTACTGCCTGTTTATGGCGGATCCAGTATAGAAAGCCAGATCAAGACTTTAAAAAAAGGCGTTCATGTGGTTGTGGCCACTCCCGGTCGTTTGCTCGATTTGATGAACAGACGTTGTGTGGATCTTTCTGCCATCGTAAATGTGATATTGGACGAGGCAGACGAGATGTTGAATATGGGCTTTTCAGAAAGCATTGATGCGATATTAGCCGAAGTGCCAACAACCCGGAATACTTTGTTGTTTTCGGCAACTATGCCCGACGAAATTGCCCGTATCTCCAAAAAATACATGTCCCGGCCCCGCGAGATTGTGATTGGTAACAGAAACGAGAGCACGGCCAACGTAAAACATCTTTATTATATGGTGCAGGCTAAGGATAAATACCTGACCCTTAAACGTATAGCAGATTATTACCCCAATATCTACGGAATTGTATTTTGCCGTACCCGCAAAGATACTCAGGAAATTGCCGACAAGCTTATTCAAGACGGCTACAATGCCGATGCCTTGCATGGAGATTTGTCTCAGGCCCAGCGTGATTATGTGATGCAAAAGTTTCGTGTACGCAACATACAATTACTGGTGGCTACCGATGTGGCTGCCAGAGGTTTGGATGTAAACGACCTGAGTCATATTATCAACTACAGCCTGCCCGACGAAAGCGAGGCCTATACCCATCGCAGTGGCCGTACCGGCCGGGCGGGCAAAACAGGCATATCCATTTCCATCATCAACCTCAAGGAAAAGCACAAAATCAGAGAGATTGAGAAAAAAATAAACAAGACTTTTACGGCAGCCACCATGCCCAGTGGCAAAGATATTTGTGCCAAGCAGGTATTCAATCTGATGGATCGCATCGAAAAAGTCAAGGTAAGCGAAAAAGAAATCGCCGACTTGTTGCCTCAGGTTTACCGTAAATTGGAATGGCTCGAAAAAGAAGACCTGATCAAACGCATAGTTTCGCTGGAGTTCAATCGCCTGATCGATTATTATCAGGAGGCAGAAGATATTCAAACCATTGACGAAACGGCTGCCGGCAAGCGCGAGCGTGCCAAAAATCCCCATGCTTCGCGGGATGTCAGCGGTGCTGAACCCGGTTTTACCAGGATATTTATCGGCTTGGGCAGAATGGACGGCATCAATCCCAAAAATATTCTGGGCCTGGTCAATGATTATGTGGACAGGAAAATTCAGGTAGGTCGTATCGATTTTTTCACACGCTACTCCCTGTTTGACGTGGAGGATAAATCTGCCAGAGAAGTAGTACATGCTCTCAGAAATCTCGATTTTCTGGGCCGTAACGTCAGAGTCGATCTGGCCACTCCCGAGCAGATGAGTCGTGCATCGAAAGAACGCAAAGCATATGCGCCCGAAAATAAATTTACCCGAAACAGAAAGCCGTCCTACAACAGAGGCAGTGAAGAAAGAGATTTTCCCGGAGGCTACTATCGGGACTCTAATTCCGGGGGAGGACGCAAGCCTTTCAAAAGCAGAAATGTGGGTTCGCGCAAGAAATAATTTTTTCTAAAGCGAATGCTCGATAATAGAAATAATTGTATTACCTTTGCGGCCACTATTTTCTAATTACTTAAATTACAACAGAATGTATTTGACGAAAGAAAAAAAGCAAGAAATCTTCGAAAAATACGGGACGTCCAACACGGATACTGGCTCCCCCGAGTCCCAGATCGCCTTGTTTTCATACCGTATTTCTCATTTGACTGAACATTTAAAGTCAAATCGTAAAGATTATAGCACCGAACGCTCCCTCAAAATGATGGTGGGCAAACGTCGTCGTTTGCTTGATTACATCAAGGAAAAAGATATTGAAAAATATCGTTCCTTGATCAAAGAGCTGGGTATCAGACGATAAGAATCTGATCCACACCAAAGACCGGTCTTGAAAGTTTTGGAATTTCCCTGGCTTTTGAGGCCGGTCTTTTTTAATACCAATCCTGTTCTATCCTTCTTGCCATGACCATACGATTCAGTATACATTACCAAACTTATCCGGGACAAGAACTGCTTTTTTGCGGATCTCAGGAAAGAACAGCCTGGCTGCATGACGAACTGGCAAGGCCGATGACTTATCAGTCCGGAGGATTTTGGTCCTTTGATTTGCCGGCCCGGCAAAAAGGTGTTGTTGTGTACCGCTACCTGCTCAGGGAAAACGGCGAGATAAAGCGTCGGGAATGGGGCCGTCATCAATTGGAAATAAATTCCCTCACAGAGCAGCTGCAGGAAGTCCGGGATGCCTGGCAGCTTGAGCCTGCAAAAATTGCCGGAACCGCCATTCCCGTCTTCTCGCTTCGCTCGGAAAAAGGCTGGGGCATAGGAGATTTCAGCGATTTGTTTCCCATGATAGACTGGCTCGAACATAGCGGACAAAAAATCCTTCAGCTATTACCTATCAACGATACGACCAATAGTTTTTCCTGGTACGATTCTTATCCTTACAGCCTTATTTCGGTCTTTGCCCTGCATCCTGTTTATGCCGCTCCTTCCATGTTGCCGGCGCTTGAAGACAGAGAAAAGGCTGAAGCCTTCGAAGAAAGAGCTAAGGGATTGAATCTAAGCGAAAGCCTGCTCTACGAAGATGTTTTATCTCTGAAATGGGATTATTTTCACTTAGTTTTCGACCAGGAAGAAGAACGAATTAATCAATCGGACGACTACAGACATTTCGTCGAAGAAAATCTTTACTGGCTGAGGCCCTATGCCGCCTATTGTTATTTATTACGTAAGCATAACAATCCCGATCCCGGTACCTGGGGAGAATATTCCAAATTCAGCGACGAAAGGGTCTCTGTGCTTTGTGATCCGAAACAATCATGGCATAAGGACATTGCTATACATTATTATATACAGTTTCAGCTCCACAGGCAACTGGAACAGGTGCATAGCTATGCCACTCAAAAAGGGATACTGTTAAAGGGAGATATTCCCATAGGGGTCAATCCCTTTAGTGTGGAAACCTGGCAGCATGAATTGTTGTTTCGCAGAGATCTTCAAACGGGGGCTCCACCCGATGAATTTTCGGATCAGGGCCAGAATTGGGGTTTCCCGGTCTACGACTGGGAGGAAATGCAGCGTCAGCAATACGCCTGGTGGCATAAGCGCATGCAACATATGGCCAGGTTTTTTGATGCGTACCGAGTTGATCATATTTTGGGTTTTTTCCGTATCTGGAGTATTCCTGCCGATTCTTATTCCGGTTTGTTGGGCTATTTCAAGCCGGCTCTGCCTTATACTCCTAAGGAAATCCGAGCTTTTGGATTGGACTTTGACCGGCAGATTATGTGCAGGCCCTTCATTGATGAGGTTTTGCTCCGTGATTATCCAAATCAGGAGATTTTTGGTTTTCTAAAAGCACTGGGCAAATGCTATTTACTGAAAGAAGAACTCAACACCCAGGCTAAAGTCAGGACTTATTTCGGAGACTCCGATCAAAAAGAAGTCTCCTGGGTGCGTGAGGCTTTGTGTCGTATGTGTATCGAAGTTCTTTTTGTCGAAGACAAGGACAAAGCAGGCTGTTATCACCCCAGAATTCTTGGAAATCAAACGGCAGCCTACCGCTGCTTGAATGCTGAACAACAGCAAGCCTTTGATAGACTGTATGAACATTTTTATTTCGAAAGGCATAACAAATTCTGGAAAGAGCAAGCCATGAAAATATTGCCCGAATTGATTTCCTCAAGCAGCATGATCGCTTGTGGCGAAGATTTGGGAATGATCCCGGCCTGTGTCCCCGAAGTTATGGAGCAACTCTGTATGCTGAGCCTCGAATTGGAGCGTATGCCCAAAAGTCTTGGTGTTGAATTTGAAGCTCTGGATCGTATTCCTTATTTATCAGTATGTACAAGTTCCACACACGATATGTCGCCGATAAGAGCCTGGTGGAAAAAGCATCCCGAACAGGCCGGTCGTTACTGGCAAAAGGTTTTGCGCGAACAGGGGGCTGCTCCTGTTGAATGCAGTGCCGATCTGGCCTATAGAATACTACAACAGCAGCTTGCCTCCAAGGCTATGTGGGTGATTCTTCCCTGGCAGGACTGGTTGGCGATGCATGCCGATTTGAGAAAAAACCGGGCCGAAACGGAGCGTATCAATGTGCCGGAAAACTCAAAGAATCATTGGAATTACAGAATACATCTTAATATAGAGGATTTTATGAATTCCTCTTCTCTAAACAATACAATACGTCAGATGCTGTTTGATTCCGGCCGCTAAACCGGGAAAGCTTTCTTTTTTTAATCAGGCAATTCCAGAACGCCATTAAAGTGGATGTGCTGACGGTCTGGATCCTGAACCGAGAGGCTGCAGTTTCCGCCCGGAAAGGCCGAAAGATATAGGACATAGTTCTTCCCTGAGATGTCTTTGGGTTTGATAGTTATGTCCAACCTGGCGTTTTTCCCTTCTTTTATCTGATAATCAAAATCTGTCGAAATAAATTTAACTCCGCTTTCGTCCGGACTGAGCGGAGCTTTGTAAGCCCTTCCGTAATAGGGCAGGTAAGCCTTTATCGTGTCTTGACTGACTTTAAGGTAAAATCCGTAGTCCAGATTGACGCTTCTCCAGGCCATAGGATGTGCCGTTTGTGCCTGAAAAACAAACTGCCGGTTTTCGATGGCGGTTCTGTAAGCCCTTGCTTCCTCAGAGGCCGGTGTTGATTCAGATGCCTCTAAAGCATAGGCTTGATTCAGGCTCAAAACGCAAAAAAGCAGAATGGGAAATAATGGTTTAAAGACTTTCATGGGGAATGATTTTAGCGGTAAAAATACAGATTAATGGGAATATCCTCTATTTTATGAACAGAAAAATTTCAACGCAGCGCTAATATTCCTAAATAGAAAAAAATACACAAAAGATGCTTATGTTAGATAAATAACTGATTTATAGCTTACAAGTAAAAAATTATAAAAAATTAACCAACACAATAGTGTGTTAAGCTATATTGTATAAAAAAATCTGTTACATTTGCATGTCTTAACCATAAAAAGCGCCAAGTTCACAGACATTAAGTTGGATTTATATGCATTTAATTTTCGTTATGCTCTTTTTTTTAATTTAATCCCATAATCTATTAACCTTATTTCTCAACAATCAAAACACGTATTATGAATCTTGTATCATTTTTCAGACGAGCATTCGTAACCTCGTTCCTGGCTGCGACTTGCTTGTTTGCATTTGCGCAGGAGCAAATGGTGCGCGGTGTTGTCAAAGACGCCGCGGGTGAACCGCTGGTCGGTGTGAATGTGGCCGCAGGAGACAGAGGCACAGTTACCAATTTGGACGGTGCTTATTCTCTTTCGGTGCCTGCCGATGGTGAATTGCTTTTTTCTTACATTGGTTATTTACCGCAGACCATAGCTGTCAACGGCCGGTCTGTGATAAATGTAACCATGGAAGAAGATGTCAAGGAACTGGAAGCGGTAGTAAAAATCGGCTACGGTACAGTCCGTAAAAGAGACATTACCGGTGCGGTGGCCTCTATTAGTGCAAAACAAATTGCATTTATTCCTGTTCCTAATGTGGCTCAGGCTTTACAAGGGAAAATGGCCGGTGTTAATGTGATCACACAAGATGGTCGTCCGGATGCCACCATTTCCATTCGGGTCAGGGGCGGCGGTTCGATTTCACAGTCGAACGAACCGCTTATCTTGATTGATGGCGTCCCGGGTACCTTGAGTGATGTTCCTTCGGATCAGGTAGAAAGTGTTGATGTGCTTAAAGACGCCGCATCTACTGCCATCTACGGAGCAAGAGGTGCCAATGGCGTTGTATTGGTAACAACCAAAGGGGCAAAAAGCGGAAAAACGCTCGTGTCGTACAATGGTTATGCTAAGTTTAATCAACCGATTAAATACCTGGAAACCTTGAATCCATACGAATATCTCACATATGTTTGGGCCAATGCCGATGCAAATGGTTCGAACTATCTGGACTCCTTTACCAAACTCTTTGGGATAGGTTCCTATGGTGATATTGAAAGATATCGTGATGTGGAAGCCTACGATATTCAGAAAAAAGTCTATAACAATTCATTTTCACACAATCACGATTTGACAATTAGCGGAGGTACCGATTTAACCAAAATCATTCTGGGGATCAACTATAATGACGAACAAGGTATGAAGGTCAATTCGTTCAATAAGCGGGCAAGCGTATCTTTGAAAGTAGATCAAAAGCTTAACGAGAAAATGAATATTGGTCTTGACACTCGTTATGTAGACGTGACCAGTATGAGTGATGAAGGCACGACTTCCGGAGCAGGTTCCATTCTGTCGTATGCTTTTCGTTTTCGTCCAATTGCTACAAGCGATATTTTGGGAGACCTGAACGCATTGAATGAAGGTGCTGTGGAACAATACGGAAAGCTCAGTCTTTGGGACAGATACGATCCTTACAATCGTATAAGTGATTATGAACCGCTTAGAAAGCGGCAGACACTTCGTTCCATCGGATCTTTTAACTGGACTCTGTTTAAAGGCCTGGATTATCATACCGACCTGACGCTTCAACGCTCCTGGAATCAGAATAAAATTTGGGGAGGTCCCATCCATAATAATTACCTGGACGATACTACAGGAGAGGTGCTTCATGCCGGTTCCGCAACTATGTACAAAGGTGATAGCTGGTTATATCGTTGGTCCAACACCCTGAGTTATGAAATTGATATTAATGAGGCAAATAAATTGAACGTGTTGTTGGGCCAGGAAGTCTCCGATTCAGGAGGAAGCGGAATGACCATTAATGCCGATTTCTTCCCTGCCAATTATACGAAAGAAAATGCTTTCGCCATGATTAGCCAATACGATAAAACGGCCAGTACCAATCAGAGCCCGTTCTCTTCGAGCTATGTGACTCCCTCACGACTTCTGTCGTATTTTGCCCGTATGAATTATGTTTT
>JAQUTN010000071.1 GCA_028694375.1 Bacteroidales bacterium | reverse complement strand
TTTCGAAATTGAAAAGCCGGCCGTGGTAGCCAAATCCTATCCCGGCTTTTGGGAGGATCTCAAAACCTGTGGTTTCACTTTGAATTTTAAATGACGATGGTTATTTGGATTTTGCTTGCCAGTCTTGTTTTGCTGGGTCTGCTCAGCTGGCTGCTCAGTAAATTTTTAAGTCACAAAGGCCAGCCACCCCTGGACGCAGCAGAACAAAACAGCCTGACAGACGATGATGCCTGTTGCGGTCAACATCTGGTTTGTGAACAAGACAGCCTGCTGTATCAGGGCGAAGAAATTGTGTATTACGACGACGAAGAGCTCGATGCCTACAAAGGGCTGGCTGCAGATTCCTATTCAGAAACTCAGATCAAAAGCTTCGAAGAAGTTTTCTACAGCCTGCAGGACAGCGACATGGCCGGTTGGTTACGCAGTCTGCAGCTGAGAGAAATCAGCCTGCCTTTGGAATTGAGAGACGAAGCATTAATGATCGTTAGCGAAAGAAGGCAACACATACAATAAAACGAGCAAAATGCTGTTTAATAAGCGATCAGCCCTTTTGTATTGAAAGCATTATCTACACATATACTTCTGTTAAGCTTGCTGCTTTTTGCGGCCTCTTCCTGTTCTACCCAGAAAAACACCTGGATGGCCCGTAATTATCACGCCCTGACCACTCATTACAACATTAAATTCAACGGACAGGAAAGCTACGAAGCCGGACTAAAACAAATGGAAGAGGGCCACAAGGAGGATTACTCTTCATTACTGCCTGTTTTCACTTACAACGAACAATCGGCATCGCAGGCTGCCGGAAATATGAACCGCTGTATCGAAAAATGCGAAAAGGCTATTAAAACCCATTCCATTAGAGTAAAACCCGAAAAGCAACCCGAACGCAAGGCCAGCGAAAAGGATAAGCTCTTTTACAGTCAGGAAGAATTCAACCCCATCATGGGGCAAGTCTTTTTACTGATGGCCAAAGCTCAGTTTCACAAAGCCGACTATTTGTCTGCCGGCTCCACCTGCTCTTACATCATCAGGCATTTTGCTACCGACAAGCCTCTCTGCGACGAAGCCAGGATCTGGCTGGCCAGGTCGTACTACGAACAGGAATGGTATTACGACGCAGAAAATATTTTTTATGCACTCAACGACCAGGGTTTTGATCCCAAACTCAACGCCTTGTATGCCACTTCCTATGCCGACTTTTTGCTGAGACAGGAAAAAAGCAGCCAGGCCCTGCCCTATCTGGAAATAGCCTTGAAAAATAGCCGCAAAAAACAGGAAAAGCAACGCTATTTGTTTTTGCTGGCCCAATTGCATCAGGAAACAGGCTCTCCGGCCAAAGCCTATGAACTCTACAAAACGGTACCACGCAAAAACCCGCCCTACGAAATGGCTCTGAACGCCCGGATCAGGCAAACAGAAGTCTACCCTCAGGGCAGCAGCAAATCTGCTTTGAAAAAATTAAAAAGGCTCAGCCGTAATCCTAACAACATAAATTACCTGGACGCCATTTATTACGCCATGGGTAACCTGTATTTTTCAGAAAAAGATACCCTAAATGCCATTGACAGTTATCGCTCAGCTATAGCTCAAAGCACTTCCAACGGCCCTTACAAAGCACAGGCTCTGATGAGCCTCGGCGACTATTATTACCGCAACGAGCTTTTTCTGGAAGCAGCTCCCCTTTATCAACAGGCAAAAAGCCTGATTGCTGAGGAACACAAAGAAAAAGAATTGATCGAAGAAAGAGCCAGAGTGCTTGACCTGCTCCAGCCCCACCTGGAAACTATACACGTACAGGACAGCCTCCAATGGATGGCTGCTCTGCCCAACGAAGAACGCGACAAACTGATAGAGGAACTCATTGCCGAAGCCAAAAAAACAGCCCGCCTGGAAGCCCGGCTGCGTAACCAGGAAGATGCCCTGAGCGCCAACCAGGGCCTGACCCAGGCCAATGTTCCCGAAGAAACAGCCCCAACAGTCTTACCCGGCCTGCAAAATGCCGACAACAGTTGGTATTTTTACAATCCCAACACCCTCGAAGCCGGCCAACGTGAGTTTCAACGCAACTGGGGCAGACGCAGACTCGAAGACAACTGGCGCATTCGCAACAAAGGTGATTTCTTCAGCAACAATGCTTTCACCGGGCTCAGTGGCGAAACGACCCTGCCCGAGACTGCAGTTGATAGCTTGCTTTCGGATACAGAAACCGGCGACAGCCTGTTTGCAGAAGCCGAGGCCGGCAGCACTGCCGGCGAAAGACTCCTGCCGGAATTTGAAGCTTCGGACGATCCAACACAAGAAGGTTTTTACCTGAAAGACCTGCCCTTTGCCGAGGAACAGCTGCAGGCATCGATGGAACTGATTGCCGAAGCCGGATTTAGGTCCGGTATGATTTTTAGGGAACAAATGGGAAACAATGAGCTGGCGTTGAAAACTTTCCATAATTTTAAACAACGTTTTCCCGACGATACCACCTATCTGCCCGAAATTTACTACATCTCCTACCTGATGCAGATGCAAAGCGGAAACAAACAAGAAGCCGACAGTCTCCGCAGTCAATTGCTGGAAAAATTTCCGCAGACACCACAGGCTGCTTTGCTCGAAAATCCCCATTTTCTGGACAAACTCAAAGAAATGTACCGCCTGCAGGATTCCTTGTACACGGCTACCTATCAGCACTTTCTGGACGATGTTTCTGACAGCGTTAAGCTCAATTGCGCCTATGTGGAAACCCATTATCCCAAAAGCGAACTCCGGCCTAATTTCTGGTTTTTAAGTGCTCTGGAGGCTGTCAAAGCAGGCGATGCCGATGAATTTCTGCGCCTGATACGGCTCATTGCCTCGGAATACCCCGACTCTCAGCTGGGACCTGTAAGCCAGCAAATGATCAGCTATTGGGAAGAAGGCCGCCGCCCGGTCAGTTTTAAAGGCTTCTTTTTGGCCTCGGGCATGACCATAGAGGATTCGCTGGCTATGGCCCGTCTGGACTCATTAGCCAGCATGTTTACTTACCAACCTGAAGAAGTACATATCCTGGCTCTGGGCTACGCGGCCGATTCTATCAACGTAAACCGGCTGCTCTTTGACGTGGCACTCTACAATTTTACCAATTTTCTGATCAGGGATTACGATCTGAGCCTCGAAAAAATTGGCTCTCAGGATGCTTTGATGGTGCGTAGTTTCGAAAATCAGGAAGACATCTACCGTTATATTTCTACTTTGAGTTTTCAGGGCGAAGATCCCCGGAAAAAGTACCCCGGGCTTAAAATCCTGATCTTTTCGGAATCCAATCTGGAGCTTTTGAAAGAGGAATTTCCCGAAGAAGTCTACCGTCGCTTCGTCGAGACCCACTATCCTTAGTGTCCCTGCTCTTATGTATATACGCTCAGAACTCAATACTCCGGCCCGGTCGTAATACTAAGTTTTAGAACCGACCCTCTGGCTGATCCGACGTTCTCCGGTGTCAAGCACCTTCAGGTCAATCCTGATGCAATCTTCGGGCAGCAGTTCTTCGATTTTTTCGGGCCATTCTATAAAACAGTAGTTATCGCTGTAAAAATACTCTTCGCTGCCTATGCTGTAGGCTTCCTGTAATTTATTGATGCGGTAAAAATCGAAATGATAGACAGCATCACCCTTATTGAGCGGATATTCGTTAATCAAAGCAAAACTGGGGCTGTTCACAAAGCTTTTCACACCCAATTCACGACATATGGCTTGAATAAGCGTAGTTTTGCCGGCACCCATGCCTCCGTAAAAGGCAAAGAGCTTTTGGCCGGGAAAATTGTTCAACAACAAACGGGCTGCCTGCTGTATACCGGATAATTGGAAGTCAATGGGCAACATAATTATTTAGAATCCAACACAATAAAAGGAATAATCATTTCTTCGAGCGAAATACCGCCGTGCTGAAAAGTATGTTTGTAGTACGAAGCGTAGTAATTGTAATTGTTAGGGTAGACAAAATAATCGTTATGTTGGGCAAAAATATAGGTAGTGCTCAGATTGGGACTGGGGAGCTTGTAATTCAGGGGGTTTTTAATTTCGTATACTTGACGGGGATTGTATTCGAGTGTTTTGCCCAATTTATAGCGCAAATTGGTGTTGGTGTTGCGATCGCCTACTACCTTGACCGGATTGTCTACTTTGATGGTACCGTGATCAGTAGTTAAAATAACGCGACAGCCCTGATCAGATAAATGATCGAGCAATTCAGCTATGGAAGAATGCTTGTACCACGATTCGGTGAGCGAGCGGTAAGCTGCTTCATCATTGGCTAGTTCACGTATCATTCGGGATTCGGTCCGGGCGTGCGACAGCATATCTATAAAATTGAATACCACCACATTGAGAGGATTATCCATATAACTTCTCAGATTGGATAACAACTTTTCGCCGGCCGGATTATCGTTGATTTTGTGATAACTAAACTTGTATTTCTTGCGATAACGTTCCAATTGAGTTTGAATCAGAGGCGCTTCATTGAGGTTTTTGCCCTCTTCCTCGTCTTCGTCTACCCAGAGTTCAGGAAACATTTGTTGAATCTGTAAAGGATAAAGCCCCGAGAAAATGGCGTTTCGGGCGTATTGAGTGGCAGTGGGCAAAATACTGAAATACATTTGCTCATCTATGGAGAAAGATTGTCCGATTTGGGGTTTTATCATCCTCCACTGATCGAAACGAAAGTTGTCGATCAGTATAAACCACACTTTTTCTCCCCCATCGAGCAGGGGAAACAGCTTTTCGCGAAACAAGTCGGGACTCATCAGTGGACGCCCCGTGGGGCCTTCCATCCAACGGGCATAATTGCGGGATACAAAACGGGCAAAAAGACGGTTGGCTTCGTTTTTTTGCATCAACAATACCTCGTCCAGTGCGTTTTTTGTCCCGGCCAGTTCCAGTTCCCAAAACACCAGTTTCTTGTAGACTTCTTTCCAGTCTTCGTCGCTGGATGCTGTCTCTATTTGTCTGGCTATTTCCTGAAAACGTTGCTGGTAATCGGCAGTAACTGCACCCGAAATGATTTCGTTTTTGTGCAGGTTTTTTTTGATGGTCAACAGGATCTGATTGGGATTAACCGGTTTGATGAGGTAATCGGAGATTTTGCTGCCAATGGCCTGGTCCATAATGTCCTCCTCTTCGCTCTTGGTAATCATTACTATGGGCAAAGAAGGATATAGCTCCTTGATAGAGTTGAGCGTTTCCAGTCCGCTGAGTCCGGGCATGTTTTCGTCCAGAAAGATCAGGTCAAAAACCTGACTACGGCACAAATCCAGGGCATCCTGACCATTGGTGGCCGTAACCAGTTCATATCCTTTTTCTTCAAGAAAAAAGATATGTGGTTTGAGTAAATCAATTTCGTCGTCGGCCCAAAGCAGCCTGTCTTTTCTCATTAAAGCAATGCCTCAACTTTTTGTGCCAATGCACTTTTTTGGATGGCTCCCACTTGTTTGTTTACCAATTGCCCTTGTTTAAAAAACAAGATGGTTGGGATGTTTCTGATACCATAACGAACACAAACATCGTTGTTTTCGTCCACATTCATTTTACCGATGTTTACCCGGTCGGTGTATTCATTGGCCAATTCCTCGATAATGGGGCCTATCATCTTGCAAGGTCCACACCAGGGTGCCCAAAAATCTACTACCAATGCTTTACCGGAGGAAAGGTATTCCTCAAAATTCGAGTCTGTAATTTCCAATGCCATATGATTAAAATTTTAATCTCTTATTAAGCTGTAGCCTGAATTATAGTTGCTACAAAGTTATAAAAAAACCCTCGTAATTTGTGCTAATTTATTTTTATTTCGATCTCACCACTTTCTTCCAAAAAGTCTATAATTTCTCTATCAACTTGTATGCTATAGTTGCGGGAAAACAAAGAGGAATGCAGTTTTGGCTGACTCTCAGGGTCGTATACAGTAATATATAAAAGGGACTTTCCGGATTTTTTATTGACCAGGGCCAGAAAACGCCGGGTAAAATCAGCATCAATGATATGCAGGGGTATGCTCAGATTTATCTTGTTGATAGCAGTAGCTGCCGCCTCTGACAACAAAGAAATGGTGTTGATCTTCAGCTCGTTTTCCGAAGCTTTCCAGGGCCTGGGTTGATAGATTCCTTTAAAAGCCAAAAACATGTCTTTTTTCAGGTACTTCCCGAAATCTACATATTCACGGCTCCAAAAGGGAAGTTCAACGGCAGCCGTATAATCTTCGATCATAACAAAAGCATAGGGATCACCGTTTTGCTTGCGTTTTTCTCGTACATCGGTAACT
Source organism: Bacteroidales bacterium (assembly GCA_028694375.1). Classification (GTDB taxonomy): domain Bacteria; phylum Bacteroidota; class Bacteroidia; order Bacteroidales; family UBA1402; genus UBA1402. Next base: position 3,352 of record JAQUTN010000071.1, on the reverse strand, counting down.
ATGCCGGCAAACTTAATTTCCTTGTTGAGCTCCAGTTTGCCTAGTTTGATGTCTTCCAGACTGGTGTTGCAGACGTATTTCATATAAACTGAATATTCATCGAGGGGATGGGAAGACAGATACATCCCCACATATTCTTTTTCGCGATTAAGGCGTTCAAGTTCCGACCAGCTTTGTGCCTTGGGAGCTTCCGGGCGGGAAATGGCCACTTCCATCTCGCCTCCGAACAGGGTGTTTTGATTGCCGGCTTTGTCCAACTGAATCATGCTGCCGTAGCGCATCAACACGTCCAGAAAAACTTCTCCTCTGTCGTTTTCTGCAAGATACTGTTCTCGTTGAATTTCTCCCAGGCTGTCGAAAGCTCCGGCCAGAGCGAGCACTTCAATATTCTTTCGGGTACAGGCATTCAGATTGACCCGTTCGACCAAATCAAAAACAGATTCGTAGGTTTTGTTGGCACGTTCCTCGACAATGGCTTTGACGGCACTCTCTCCCATGCCTTTGATGGCTCCCAGGCCAAAACGGATATTGCCTTGTTTATTGACAGTAAATTTATAATTGGACTCATTGACATCGGGCCCCAACACCTGGATACCCATGGAGCGACATTCATCCATAAATTTAGTAACATCACTGATGTTGTTCACACTGCGGCTCAGTACGGCAGCCATATATTCCGAAGGATAGTTGGCTTTGAGCCAGGCAGTCTGATACGAAACCAAAGAATAACAGGTGGCATGGGATTTATTAAAGGCATAGGATGCAAACTTTTCCCAGTCGGCCCAGATCTTGTTGAGTATGCCTTCGTCGTAACCGTTTTTCCTGCCACCTTCAATAAATTTGGGTTTTAGTTTATCCAGCTTTTCGCGGATCTTTTTACCCATGGCTTTACGCAATTCGTCGGATTCTCCCCGGCTGAAATTCGCCAGCAATCTCGACAGTAGCATCACCTGTTCCTGATATACGGTAATTCCATAGGTGTCCTTGAGGTAACGCTCCATCACCGGAATATCGTATTCTATTGCTTCCTTGCCGTGTTTACGGGCAATAAACTGAGGAATATAATCCATGGGGCCCGGCCGGTAGAGGGCATTCATGGCAATGAGATCTTCAAATTTGGAGGGTTGCAGGTCGCGCAGGTATTTTTGCATACCAGCCGATTCAAACTGAAAAGTGCCCACGGTTTTGCCGGCACTGTAAAGGGCATAGGTTTTTTCGTCCTCGAGCGATACGCTGTCTATATCTACTGTTATGCCCCTGGATAGGCGAATGTTTTCGACGGCATCTTTAATAATAGACAGGGTCTTCAAGCCCAGGAAGTCCATTTTAATCAGTCCGGTATCTTCAATGACAGAACCGTCGAACTGGGTCACCAGCAATTTTTCGCCGGTTTCTTTGTCTTCGGCCGTGCTGACAGGTACCCAGTCGGAAATGTCGTCACGGCCTATAATCACACCGCAAGCGTGAACGCCGGTATTGCGTACAGTACCTTCGAGTTGCTGGGCGTATTTCATGGTGTCGCGCAACACAGGATCGTCCGATTCGGCGGCCTGCTTGAGTTCAGGCACATAAGCAATAGCGTTTTTCAGATTGACCTTCAGGCGCTTTTGAGAATCACCGGGATCCATAATTTTGTCGGGAACCAGCTTAGATAAGCGATCCGATTCGGAGAGTGGTAATTTTTGCACCCTGGCCACATCCTTGATGGCCGATTTGGACGCCATAGTGCCATAGGTAATGATGTGTGCCACTTTTTCTTTGCCGTAACGATCTTCTACCCAATGCAAAACTGCATTTCGGCCGTCGTCATCAAAATCAATGTCGATATCGGGCAGAGAAACTCGCTCGGGATTGAGAAAACGTTCAAAAAGCAAATCGTATTTGATAGGATCAACTCTGGTGATACCCAGGCAATAAGCCACGGCTGAACCGGCAGCAGAACCCCGGCCCGGTCCTACGGATACTCCCATGCTTCGGGCGGCAGTGGTAAAGTCCTGCACAATTAAAAAATAACCGGGATAACCCATGTTCCTGATAACATCCAGCTCAAATTCTATACGTTCCTTTACCTCATCGCTCATTTCGGGATAGACTTTTTCGGCCCCTCTATAGGTGAGAAAGCGCAGATACTCGTTATCGTCGCTGAAGCCCACTGGTTTTGGGAAATCAGGCATAATGGGCTCGTGGTTGATGTCGTAATACTCTACCTTTCCGGCGACTTCCAGGGTATTTTCGAGTACTTCGGGCAAATCATGAAAAACAGCCTGCATTTCTTCGACGGTTTTGAACCACTCCTGCTTGGTATAGGCCATTTTGCTGTAATCGTCCACATCGTTGCCTGTATTGAGGCAAATCAGCCGGTGATGAGCTTCGGCATGATCTTCGTCAACAAAATGCACGTCGTTACTGGCGATAAGTTTAACCTGGTATTTTTGGGCCAATTCAATCAGATGCTTATTTACCAACTGTTGTTTGGGGAAAGTATCCTGAGCAGCGTTGGCCACAGTGGGTTTATGACGCTGCAGCTCCAGATAAAAATCCTCGCCGAATACTTTTTTAAACCAACGTATAGATTGCTCGGCCTGTTCCAGATTATCGTTAAGAATTTGACCGGGTATTTCTCCGCCCAGACAGGCTGAGCAGGCAATCAAACCTTCGCGGTAGGTTTCCAGATCCTTATGATCTGTTCGGGCACAATAATAATAGCCATCAGTCCAGGCCCTGGAAACCAGCTTAATCAAATTTTTATATCCTTTAAAATTTTTGGCCAGCAAAATCAGGTGCCAGCCCCGGGCATCATCTTTGACCTCTCTGCGGCGTAATTCTTTTCCATTGCGGGCAACATAAACTTCACAACCAATAATGGGTTTTATGGGTGTTTGAGACTGGGCATTCTTTGTTTTTACATAATTATGAAATTCTTTCACTCCAAACATATTACCGTGGTCCGTCAGTGCTATGGCCGGCATTTTGTCTGCGACGGCTTTGTCGACCAAGTCTTGTATTGAGGCTTGTCCATCGAGGATGGAATACTGGGAATGCACGTGTAAATGTACGAATGAATTCATAATTAGGTATTTATAAAAAACAGACTTGGAGCCTTAAAGATAGAGCCGATTTCTCATATTCTGGTCAAGTCTGTATTAAAGTTCCTCCATGTCTATGTTAAAAAAAAACCTGCGAAAATTCTCGCAGGCTTTTTTCGCTTTAACAAGTCGGCTAAGGCCTAAAAAAGAATGGTGTATCCCAGCGATGCAAGTGGTGTGTAGGCTGCACCCCAACCGGTGTAATTCAATTCCAGGCCCAGAGCCATAGTGTCGTTAAAGAAGAAACGGCCTCCCAGCAATCCGCC
>JAQUTN010000070.1 GCA_028694375.1 Bacteroidales bacterium | reverse complement strand
CTTTATACGCTGGAGGTAGCTTTGTATAAGGCTAAAGAATTGCTCGATACCGAAATAGTGACCACCGGAATTCGCAGTATACGCTTTGATCCTGCAGGAGGTTTCTTTCTCAACGAAAAAAACACCAAAATGTACGGTGTTTGTCTGCATTCCGACGGAGGAGCGGTAGGCACGGCAGTTCCGCTGAGTTTATGGGAATACAGACTCGAAAAACTCAGAGAACTCGGTGTGAATGCCATCCGTTTGGCTCATAATCCCGTAGCACCGGAGTTTCTTGATTTATGCGATCGCATGGGCTTTTTGGTAATGAACGAATCTTTCGATACCTGGCAGGCAGCCAAGAATCACGCCGAGAAAGGCTATAATCTTTACTTCAAAGACTGGTGGTATGCCGATACCCGCGATCAGGTACTGCGTGACCGCAACCATCCTTCGATAGTGTTGTTCAGTGTAGGTAACGAAATCCGTGACAATCTGAACAATCCCGATGGTTTTGCCAAATACAAAAACCAGCAGGATTGCGTCCACAAATACGACGGCAGCCGTCCGGTTACCATGGCTTTGTTCCGCCCCAACAGCTCAGGAGTGTATCAAAACGGTTTTGCAGATATGATGGACGTGGTAGGGCAAAACTACCGGGTGGAAGAACTGGTGGCCTATCACGAGGCTCATCCTGAAAAAGCAGTGATTGGTACCGAAAACATTCACGACATAGCTTCCTGGCTGGTTTTGAGAGATAAACCTTATATGAGCGGGCAATTTTTGTGGACAGGAATCGACTACCTGGGCGAAGCCTTTTGGCCGAATGTAATGTATACCATCTCCTTGCTCGATATCACCGCCGAAGCTAAACCTCAGGGTTTACAGCGTAAAAGTTGGTGGACAACAGAACCCATGGTGGCTATGGTCCGTAAATCAGACAATAACGGAGCCGGCTATTGGGTCTCCGATTGGACACCCATCGATTTAGATACATACGATCAGGCCGAAGTAGAGCTTTACTCTAATTGTGAGGAAGTAGAAATTTTGCTTAACGGCATCTCCCAGGGCAGGAAAACAATGGACAAAAATGCCGCCCCCGCCGCTTATCGTTTGACTTTCCGTCCAGGAGAATGCAAAGTGCTGGGATATAATCAGGGTAAAAAAGTGGCCGAAACTTCCTATTACACTGCCGGTAGTCCCGACAAAATCATTCTTACGACTAACAAACAGGTTCTAAACAATGACTGGGACGAAGTGGCTGTGGTCAGAGCTACTGTAGTTGATGAAAAAGGTATACCTTGTACTACCGCCGATCATCTGATTCAGTTCGAAGTACAGGGTGCCGGCCGACTGGTAGCAACAGGCAATGCCAATCCCCAAAACCACGAAATGTATGTTGTTCCCGAAAAAACAGCCTATCAGGGCAGTTGTATTGCCATTGTCAGAGCCAAAGACAATCAAGGCAAGATTACTATCAGGGCCAAAGCCGAAGGTATCAGGGGAGATGCTCAACTGGAACTTAATGCAGCAGCCGGCCGGGAAAAGATCCTCACTTTAAACCAAGTCCAAAGAGCATCCCAAACCCAAACTAAACCTACAACCGAAGCTGAGCTGAATAATCTCACTGCCGGCCAACAGGCTGCTGCCGGAGAAAAAAAGCTCAACAACTCCGCAGGCCTGCCAGTCTATAAAGGCGAAAAATTACTTTTAAGAGGCGATAAGGATGGGGTAGCAGTGTTTGCCTACGGAGCCGGCGATTTTGGATTCTTTATGCCCGAAACAGCCGGTTATCTCAAGTTTGGCCTGGTATCCGAAGATAAATCTCTATGGCTGAGTGATGCCAGGAAGGCCGACATTTATCCCGATTCCAAAGGCTGGCGCATGGATTTTCAGGACCCTTTTCCCGGCACCAAAAACCTGCGTTTCGAAATAAGGCCCTTGCAACACAGCAATGGTCTGATTATAGAACTCAAGACCACTGAATTGCCAAATAATACCAGCTTGGTCTGGACATACGGAGGCTGTTCGGGATCGAATGATCCCGCCGAAAGAGAGCTCTTTTTTCGGCCCGAACAATGCCCAGACAATGTCTTCAGTCGCGAGAACAATGCATTCACAGTTTATTACGGCTCAAGTACCAGGCTTAGAGTAATGATGGGCGTAGCGCCAATGGATACCGAAACCCGCCTGGCCGATGCCCGCAGCATGGATAATCCTTTGATGCTATGGAAATCAGGCAAGAAGACTGATGCTCCTGTCATGGTAGCTCGCAATCCTTTACAAGCCAATTCCACTTATTATTATTGTATTTACCGGCAAAACAGGCAAAGCGATTTCAATGCCTTTGTATTGCCGGCCTTGTTTCAACAATCGGACAAAAACTTATAGCTATGAAAATGTACCGAATTCTCTTAGCGGGAATAGTCAGCCTGCTAATTTGCCCGACAGTATTAGCTGTTTACAACGTCAGGGATTACGGAGCCAAAGGCGACGATAAGAGCATAGATTCTCCGGCCATAAACCAGGCTATAGAAGCTGCCTCGATGGCAGGAGGAGGTACTGTCTTTTTCCCCGCCGGCACTTACCTTTCGTATTCCATACGCCTCCGCGATAACATTCATTTGTACCTGGACGAGGGAGCTATATTGAAGGCAGCCCGACCCTCGGCCGAAGATGGTTATGATCCGGCAGAACCAAACCCTCACGATGCTTTTCAGGATTTCGGGCACAGCCACTGGCAAAACAGTCTGATCTGGGGTATAGGTCTGAGAAATATTAGAATCAGCGGTTTTGGTAGTATATACGGCTACGGGCTGAGTCGCGAAGAAAGTCGTTTGCCCGGAGTGGCCAACAAAGCCATTGCTCTCAAAGAATGTATCAATGTTGATATACGGGACATCAGCATGATACGTTGCGGACATTTTGCCTTGCTGGCCAGCGGAGTCGAAAATCTTGGCATCCGGGGTGTTAAAGTCGACACCAACCGCGATGGCTTCGATATTGATGCCTGCCGCAATGTAAGCATCAGCGATTGCAGCGTCAATGCCCCCTGGGACGACGCCATAGTGCTGAAAGCCAGTTACGCCCTTGGTTATTACAAAGACACCGAAAACGTTTATATCAGCAATTGTATGGTCAGCGGCTACGACCAGGGCAGCATGATTGACGGTAGCTACCGGATGGACGAACCGCAGGCTCCGGATCAGGATTTTACCACCGGACGTATTAAGTTTGGCACCGAATCCAGCGGAGGCTTCCGGAATATTGTTATTAGCAATTGCATTTTTGACCGTTGCCGGGGCCTGGCTCTGGAAACGGTAGATGGCGGGGTGATGGAAGATATTGTCATTTCGAACATAACAATGCGAAATATTGTCAATTCAGCTATCTTTTTACGCCTGGGAGCCAGAATGCGCAGTCCTCAGGGTAAAGCCGTCGGAGCCATGAGGCGTATCAGCATCAGCAATCTGAATTGCTATAACGTCGATTCCCGTTTTGCCTGTATATTAATCAGCGGCATACCTCAGGCCAAAATTGAAGAGGTCAGCCTGAGTGATATTCGTATAGTACAGAGAGGTGGAGGTAATAAAAAATGGATCGGCATAGAACCACCCGAAAAGGAAAAATCCTATCCCGAGCCATCCATGTTCGGAACTTTGCCGGCTTCGACATTGTTTTTGCGTCACGTCAACAAGCTGAGTATCCGTAACCTTGATCTGAGCTTTATGGAAGAAGATCCGCGTCCGGCCATCTATTTACAGGATGTGCACAATTCCAGCTTTCATAATCTTAAAATACCCTTGGCCGAAGGGCAGGAGCACAGCATACGCAAAGACGTAAGTGGCTTGATTTTTACCGAAGATTAAGCCTGCCGGCTGTGGCACCTTCGACCGGAGCCCGGGTTACAAAGGAAGTTATTACATTATCTCTTAGAATGGCCACTCCCGGAATTCCAGACCGAAGGATTCGGCTACTCCCTGGTGGGTCACTTTGGAATGTACTATGTTGAGGCCGGCCCGTAGTGCTGCATTTTGCCGGCAGGCTTCTATCCAACCCTGATTGGCCAATTGCAATACATAAGGCATGGTAGCGTTGGTCAAAGCCTTGGTCGAGGTCATCGCAACAGCTCCCGGAATATTGGCTACTGCATAATGTATGACTTCGTCCACTAGGTAAGTAGGATTCTCGTGTGTGCTGGGGCGTGAGGTTTCGAAACAGCCACCCTGATCAATCGAAATATCTACCAATACAGAGCCGGGTTGCATCAGACTGAGCATATCTCTGGTAATTAGCTTGGGGGCCTTACGCCCGGGCAGTAAAACGGCGCCTACTACCAGGTCGGTGTCGGGCAATTCCCTGCGAATGTTGTATTCGTTTGACATCAGGGTTTTAATGTTTTTGGGCATAATGTCGTCCAGATAGGTGAGCCTGGGCAATGAAATGTCGCAAAGGCAGACATCGGCTCCTATACCTGCTGCTGTTTTTGCTGCTGCCGTACCGGCTATACCGGCTCCCAGTACCAATACTTTGGCCGGCTTCACTCCCGGCACGCCGCCCAGCAGTATGCCTTTGCCACCCCGGTGTTTTTCCAGGTGCATCATACCTTCCTGCAAGCCCAGTCTGCCTGCTACTTCCGACATGGGTATCAGTAAGGGTAATTGGTGCTCAGCGGTTTCAACTGTTTCGTAGGCAATGCACACAGCCCCGCTTTCTATCATAGCCCGGGTGAGTGTTTCTGAACTGGCAAAATGAAAAAAAGTAAAGACAACCTGGTCTTCTTTAATCAACGCATATTCCTGGGCAATGGGTTCCTTGACCTTGACAATCAGTTGGGCACGTCCATACACAGCTTCGATGGTAGGAAGAATCTGTGCCCCCTGTTCGAGGTATTCTTCGTCGTTAAAACCGCTTTGCACACCGGCTCCGGCCTGTATGTACACCAAATGCCCGTTGTTGACCAGGGTCTTGGTTCCCGAGGGCGTCATGGCCACCCGATACTCGTTGTTTTTGATTTCTTTGGGGATACCGATAATCATGTTTTTCAGGCTAAAAAATTCGAGTAAAAATAGGCAAATAAAACTCAACTACTAAGCCTGAGTTTTATTTTTTTTGATTGAAAAATTCACAGCAGGCAGTCAGGCCACAGACCGGACAATTGGGTTTGCGAGCCTGGCAAACGTAGCGTCCGTGCAGAATAAGCCAATGATGGGCCAGCCCAAGCAAATGTTCAGGAAAATGCTTCATCAAAATGATTTCGCTTTGTTCCGGTGTTTTTGCATCGGGTGTGAGTCCCAATCTGTTGGCAACCCTGAATACATGGGTGTCTACAGGCATAGCGGCCTGGTTGAAAGCACAAATCAGAATCACGCTGGCGGTTTTACGGCCTACACCGGGCAGGCTCAGTAACTCCTCCATGCTGTCCGGTACTAGTCCGTTGAATTGTTGGCAGAGAGCCTGAGCCATGCCGACCAGATGCTTTGCCTTGTTGTTGGGATAAGAACAGCTTCTGATGTATTCAAATACCTCCTCGGTGCTGCTTTTAGCCAATACATCCGCATTGGGATAAGCTTTAAAAAAGGCAGGAGTGATGGCGTTTACTCTTTTGTCAGTGCACTGGGCCGACAAGATGACAGCCACCAATAATTGAAAAGGATCCTTAAATTCCAGTTCAGTACTTGCATCGGGCATGTTTGCCGAGAACCAGCTGATAACCTGATCGTATCTTGCTTCGATGGTCATTAGTAAGCAGCCCGGAATTGTTCCAGAAAACGAATATCGTTTTCGGAGAACATACGCAAATCTTTTACCTGATACTTAAGGTTGGTGATGCGTTCAATACCCATACCCAAAGCATAACCACTGTAAACGGAACTGTCGATTCCACAATTCTCGAGTACGTTGGGATCGACCATGCCGCAGCCCAGAATTTCTACCCAGCCGGTATATTTACAAAAGGGACAGCCCTCGCCATGGCAGATGTTGCAGGATATATCCAGCTCAGCCGAAGGTTCAGTAAAGGGGAAGTAGGAGGGGCGCAGGCGGATTTTGGTTTGTTCCCCGAACATTTCCTTGCAGAAATAGTCGAGCAATTGTCTCAGATCGGCATAGGAGACATTTTTATCCACATAAAGAGCTTCGATTTGATGAAAGAAGCAATGTGCCCTGTAGGAAATAGCCTCGTTGCGGTAAACCCTTCCGGGACAGATAATTCGAATGGGAGGGCTGGTTTTTTCCATTACCCTGGTTTGCACCGACGAAGTATGGGTGCGCAAAACCAGATCGGGATTTTTTTCTATAAAAAAAGTGTCCTGCATATCTCTGGCTGGGTGTTCAGGCGGGAAATTCAGTGAGCTGAACACATGCCAGTCGTCTTCGATTTCGGGGCCTTCGGCAATGCTAAAACCCAACATCGAAAAAATACGTATAATTTCGTTTCTTACTATCGACAAAGGATGACGTGTACCCAGAGGATGGGGATAAGCGCTGCGGCTTAAATCCAGATCCTGATTGATTTGTTCCTTATTTTCGAGCAGTTCTTTTAATTCGTTCAGGCGTTGTTGGGCTTTATCTTTGAGCTCGTTCAGCTTTTGTCCGACCAGTCTTTTCTGATCGCCGGGTACCAGCCTGAAATCGTTGAACAATTGACTGATTTCTCCCTTCTTACTAAGGTATTTGACGCGCAAATCATCGAGTTCTTTCAGGCCCTGAGCCGACCAGTTCTCTACTTCGTTCAAGAGTTTTTCAATACGATCAATCATAGGTATGCAAAATTTTAACCCGCAAATGTACAAGTTTATTTTCATACTTGGGTAAGCCAAAGGACATATCGGATGTTTTTTCTACCTTTGTCTGCACAGAAAAAAGGCAGTTTATCATGGACTTGCTAAACAAAGTTCAATCGTTTATTGAGGAGCATAGTTTGCTGGACAGCAAAGATAAGGTCCTGGTTGGTTTCAGCGGGGGAGCAGATTCCCTTGCCTTGCTTAGTGTACTGCTTGGACTGGGATACAATTGTGTGGCTGTCCATGTAAATTTTCAACTCAGAGGAGAGGAAGCTCTCCGCGACGAAACCTTTGTTGTCGATTTCTGTCGGAAGCATTCCATACCTGTATATGTGGAGCGGGTTGATACTGTTGCCTATGCCCAAAGCAAATCTGTTTCCATAGAGATGGCTGCCCGTGAGCTGCGTTACGATTATTTCCATAAAATGTTGTCCAAAACCGGAGCTGCCAGGATAGCCGTAGGGCATCACAGCGACGACAGCATTGAAACTTTTTTTATCAATCTGCTCCGTGGCAGCGGAATCCGGGGACTCAAAGGCATCAACCCCCGGCAGGCTAAGGTCATCAGGCCTTTGCTATGCGTAAGCCGACAAGAAATCCTGTCCTGGCTGAAACAAAGAAACTTGCAGTATATGACCGACAGCAGCAACCAGGAAACTTTGTACAGGCGCAACAAAATACGCCATCAAGTGTTGCCTTTGCTCGAAAGTATAGAGCCTTCGGCTGTAGCTGCCATACTACGCAGCATGCAACACCTGGCCGCTCCGGCTAGCCTTTATGAGCAAACAATTGCGGAGGCAATGAAAAGGCTAAAGCTTAACTCCTCTTTTCAGGATGAACAAGTTGTATTTTCTGAGAAATCCAATACAGATCCGTCAGAAAGCCCTAACTCCGAAGAATATATCAGCCTGAGTATCTCAGCCCTCGAACAAGAAGCCCTGGCTCCTGACATCCTTTTTGAATGGCTGACAGACTACGGTTTTGATGCCCGCAGCATAGAACAGATTTGGGCAAGAAGAAAGGGTCAGAGCGGCAAGCAGTATTCATCGGCTACTCATCGTCTTTTGCTCGATCGGGGGCGTTTTTTACTAAACAAAACACAAGCCCGGGACGAGGCTGTCTATGAGCTTGAAGAAGCTGTAACTTCCTGGACGGAGCCGGTAAAACTAAACCTGTCAATCCTGGAAGCAGGCAAGGAATATCCCCGTTCGGCTTCTTGTGCCTGTCTGGATGCCGATAAACTAAAATTTCCCTTATATTTACGCAGGCCTTTGCCCGGCGATAGTTTTATGCCTTTGGGTATGCCGGGCCGAAAATTGCTCAGTGATTATTTTTGCGATCGAAAAATAAATTTATTTCAAAAAGAATCCTGCTGGCTGCTGCTGTCCGGCGAAGATATTGTCTGGGTACTGGGAGAGCGCATCGACCATCGCTATCGTGTAACTGATGCAACAAAACGTATTTATTGTTTTAGCCTGTCCTGATACACATTAATAACTGATCCGGTTTTTTTAGCTGTTATTTTGTCAAAACAAATTAATTATTTATCTTTGCGGCAGTTTCCTCATGAGGGCATCTCTGCCTTACATCATCATAAAACAATAGTTTAATTCCTTTATGCCCAACTACAATATTGTGCAACTCAATTCAAAGAGTTTGCAAGAGCTCGTAGAGCTTGCTAAATCAATTAATATTAAAAAAGTGGACAGTTCATCCAAAGAAGCCCTGATTTACGCCATTCTGGATGAACAGGCTCTGCAATCTGCAAGCCGTACCATGGCTCAAATGAAAGAAAGCGGTACTGACGAACGTCGCAAACGAAAACGAATTCCCAAGAACACCCGCCAGGATGCTTCTAAAGAAAACAGCCAAACAGAGTTGTCCAAAAAGATACAACAGGAAAAAAACATTCCTGCATCCGCTTTACCGGTGACCGATTTGGATATTATACAAAGAGAAGTATTAGGCAAGAACATTGCCAAACCTGTTACTGATCAAAAAGAGTCTGTTCAGCAAAAAGAGTCTGTTCAGCAAAGCAAAAATACAGCCCAAAGCGAACAACATAAAAACAAAAGGCCAGGGCGGCCTAAGAAAAAAAAGCCGGGTAGTGACAATAACCCGGGATCTGATGTAAAAACTTCGCAAGAACAGGAAACAAGGACTGAAGCTCATAAGAATCCCGAAACTCCAAAAAATCAGGAAGTACAGGTCAGACAAGAGGCTGCTGAATCTACTCATAAAATGAGCTCTTCCAGTCAAAAAGATTCCGGAGAAAATCGCAAACAGCGTAAACGCGGTGCTTCAAGATATAAAAAAGAAGAAATTCAACAAGCCGGACTAAGCGAGCAGGCTGTAGAAGACAAAGCTACTTCGGACAACAGACCGGCCCTGGCCGAAAGGAGTAACACTCAAGACAGGCTTAACCCGGAAAACAGACAAACTCCCGAAGAAAGACATGCTCCTGAAGATAAACTGGCAGAAGCTTTATATGAAGAAAACGCCGATGTAGAAGAAATACTCCCCGAAAGCCCTCAAAGCAACACCGAAGAGAAACCTTCCCTGCTGACTGCAGACGAAGAAGCATTGATCGAAGCCCGACGTCTGGCAGGCTTACTGCCTAAGAATCAGGAAGTTCACAATCCCAATCGTCCGCAAAAGCACCAGGGCAACAATGGTCAGAGCAACGCCCAGGGAAACGGTCAGAACAATCCTAACTACAAAAATCAGCGTCAACCCAAAACCGAAGAAGAAAAACTTTTTGAATTCGAAGGCATACTGATGGGCAGTGGCTGTTTGGAAATTATGCCCGAAAACTACGGTTTCCTGCGTTCCTCCGACTACAATTACATGTCCTCCCCGGACGATATATATGT
>JAQUTN010000069.1 GCA_028694375.1 Bacteroidales bacterium | reverse complement strand
GTGTGGCTCTGGCGGGAAATAGCGTAATAGACCGGAAAATTCAATATTCCCGGTTTGGGATAAAGCTTGCCCAGATCGAAACTCATCGCCAGGTTCATCAGTTTGTAATCTTCCAGTCTGCGTTCAGCTACCCGTTGTTCTATACCACCAAAACCTACCGATTCGTAACGGCCTGCAAATGTGACCGTTCCCAGATCGGAGACAGCCAGAGTGGCATTGGTCATGGCCGCCCAGCCTCCCTGATTGTCAAAACCTTTCAGTCTCAGCTCATTTACCCAGACCTCTACCGACTTCAGGGTAGTTCCGTTGTTGCGAATACCTATCATGATGGTTTTGACTTCCGACAGACTGGGATTGCCCATGATACTGACTTTGTTCTTTTCTTTGGCGGGATCGTATTCGTAATAGACTTGGGTATAATTGATACCTCCTGCCCGGGAGTTGCGCCTGTTTTTGATGGAGGTAAGCAATTCAAAAGGCAGGTCAATAAAGTTTTCGTCCGGCCACACCGATTCGGGATTATTAATGTGGGGCTCTGAGATTTTCAGAGGAACTTCGTATTCGTAATAATTGTTTTGGTAGTCAGAACCCAGGCGGATGAAAACTGTCATTTCGTAATTGGCCGGCGGATTCAGGTCTTCGGGCAGCGCTTCTCCGTGCACAAACAACTGCAGGCGTTCGTATTGCCTAAAGTCCAGGCCTGTATTTTTGTAGACTGCACGGGCATCACCCGGGGCCATTTGCCTGATCTTCAGTGCCAAAGACTGTTCGTTTTGCTGGTAGACTCCAGGCTGGCCGGGATCTCCCTCTCTTTGAACTCCGGGAGGTAAGACATAGTGAATAGGTTCGCGTGAAGAATTTTCTTCCAAATCGACTGTGGTGACTTCCATCATGGTTTCGGAAGCAGACACCACGCCTGTGGGAGCCAGGTCTTTGGTATAAACCCGCCAGTCACCCCTGACCAGATCCAGACTGCCAAAACGCAAAACAGTGCTGTCCTGGAAACCGGTCAAAAACATCCGTATAAAACGGATGCTGTTGAATCCGTTGATGGTCCCTACTCTTTTGTCGTAGTCCCTGACTGGAATTTTGAACTGATACCAGGTGACCTGTTCCGATTTACCGTTTTTGAGGCGTACCAACGAGGTCCTTTTGTCGTTTACGTAGTTTTGGCCTATTTCCAGGTCTTCTTTTCTCAGCGACACTTTGTATTGATAATATCGTTCCGTCTCGTTCAAGGTAAAATCGGCGTTAATGTCCTCCACATCGGGCAAGGTTGTAGAAGCAGTTTCGTAACTTTCTTCGGTATCGGCACTGGCCTGGGAGTTACCCTGCGTGCCGCTGTAATACTTGTAGCGATCCAGAATGCCGGTCTTGAATCGGTCGTAATCGCTGCCACGGTAATAATGATAATTGTCGCCCGAAGGATCGTTCAGGGGCGAAAAAGGATCGTTTCTCCAGCGTTCCAACACATCGGGATTCAGGGAATTTTCAATAGCATTCAGATAATCGGCTCTCCTTGCGGCCTCTTCTTCGTCACTGAGCCCATCCAGCCCTACATCCTGAACACGCCTGATTCCCTGAGTATTGTCAAAGGCATACACATTGACGGTTTTGTTGGAAACCTTACCCCAAACGGTTTCGGACACATAGCTTTGATCGCTACCCATGGGCAAGCCGTTTTCAAATGATTTTCGACCATCTTTGAGCACATCTTCCGAAAGTTCACCCAGATTGAAATACAACTCTCCTCCGGTGTTCACTCCAAGGCTGTCGTAAATAAAGGGATCCATTACCCAAAACTCAATGTATTCCACATTGGCTGCTTCAAAATTGGTCATACTCGATTCTATCCTTCGCATGATTCCTCCCCAGCGTTGTTCGGGATTGGCCAAAGTCCCGTCGGCTTGCATTCCGTCAACGTCAAAATTGTATGGGCCTCTTTGTTTAGGATAATAAGCAATATTCATCACCGAGAGCAAACCGGTCTGGTTAAACTGCAAATCACGGTCGGGATAGATTTCTTTTTCGTTGACAGCCCGCACGTAATGATTGGACAATTGCTCATCGTCGTTGCGAATATGATCGGGAGTTTGAGAGCGACTTTGGGTAAATATCTGGTCTATGGTATACCAGGACATCAAGGCACGGTTCATGCCGTAGCGTAAATCGTTGGAATAGGCCGCTTCGGGAAAAAGTCCTCCCATAGGATCGTAGGGAGTGCTGGCCAAAAACCATTGAGTGATATCCCTCAGGCTGAAGGTCTTTTTGGCGGCTTCGAAGTCGTCCACGTAAACGGTGTTGTCGATTTGTTTGGATTCTCCCGGTACTAGTTGAGCCACTTCGGCCTTGACCGTTAGTTGGGATGGTTTGGTCACATTGATCAGAGGCAGTTTATCTATCAGGTTGGTCAGGCCTTGCGATTGCAAAGTAAAACCGGTGTTAAGCCCCATTATGGTATTGTTGAGGGGCTCGGTATTCATATCAACTTTATTGGTCAACGGTTTTTCGGCCAGATGCATCAGGGTGGCTCCCAGGCTGAAATCCTTACTGAAAGCGTATTCCATATTGAAGCCGGCCAGCGATTTGCGCACCATATTATAAATACCCTGATCTTCGCAGGTAGCATTGATGGTAGTTCCCGAAGACAAGAGATTTTCGTTTATAATGCTTACTGTTCCCGAGTTGTAGTCTACTACATAATCGACGTTTTCGGTCAGCAAGACTCCACCTGCCGTTACTTTGACCGAACCCGGACTGACATTCATTGTTCCCAGCGAAATGTCTGCGCCTCCCTGAGAAGACTTGTATTCTCCTTCGATACGGAATTTATTCTTTTCGGTCAACTGTTGCACCACTGTCAGCGTGGAATCGTAGAGCTCCTGAAAGAGGTATTTTTCGGCCAGGGCATCATCGCCTATTGCCTTACGCAAATGAGAGCCAAAAGGCTCCAGTACCGGAAAAATTATTCTCCCGTTGGACGACATCACCGTATAGCCTTCCACATAATCGAACTGCCCGTCGGGAATGGGGTCACGATTCAGGTTGAGACGGTCCAGACTCATCACCCTCAAAAGTATCTGATTGGCTATTTTCCCCTCGCTCAAATAATTGACATACAATCCCAGGGTGTCGTTTTGATAACGGATGTTGAGCATAAAGTTGTCTTTGGACATACTATAGGCTCCCAGGGCATACACGTTTTTCATCATCAAATCCCAATAAGGAGCCTGAGGCGAAAAGTCCGTGCCTTTGAGCAACTTAACCAGCAGGGCCTTGGGCGATTCCACTCCGTCGGTAGAAAATTCACCCACTTGGTAAACCTTGCCGTTTTTGGTATATTCAAAAGCCACAGCCAGCACTTCGTCCGAACGCAAAGCCTGGTTCAGGCTGATATAACCCAGGCCGGAATTAAGCCTGTATTCGCTTGGTTCCAACCTACGGGCGCTCTCGAGACGTTCGTAATCCTTACCTATACTTATTCCCTGAACGGCCAGAGGCTCCAATACCGAGGCTGATACACTGATCTGCCTGGCATCGGCATAATTCCCCACAATTTCGGCATAGAGGTTGTTGGCATCGTTCGATGGATAGTTATTCTGTCCTTTGGTCCAATAGGCATTGAAAATACGATCCGGCTCAGCCATGTCGGCAAAAGCCAGAATATCGCGGGCATTGTCCATAACCGCTGTTTTGTTGGTCACCCAGACTTCCACTTTGTTAATGACCACACCCGAAGAAATATAGGGCAGGTTCTCCATCCACTGATCGTAATGATCTCTGAAGTAATGCGAAAGAAAGTAATGCCGGTTTTCGTCGTAGGCATCTGCCGAAATCTCAAAGGGAGTGGTCTGCACGCCTCCGCTCAGGCTGGCTGTCTTGGTTTGGGTATTTTGCTGCGAAAGTACGGCAGCAATGTTGAGCTTTCCAAATTGCAATTGGGTCTTGACACCAAACAAGGAACTGGCTCCATTGATCAGGGAATTTTTGACGGGCATGCTTACGTTGCCCGCTTCGAGGCTTTTGATGATTTCGTCTTCCTTGCCTTCGTAACGTAACTTAATGGCTTTGGCGTCAAAATCAAAAGTAGCCTCGGTGTCGTAATTCATATTGACGTTGATTTTGTCGCCTACCTTACCATTAACACTGAGTTGTATGCTTTGATCAAAATCGAAAAAAGTGCGGTTGCGGGCGCGCTCCGACAAAGAGGGATTGTCGACGATGTTGTTTTTGACACCAAAACTCACCTCGGCCGAACCCTGGGTTTTGAGCTGCACACCTCCCGGTCCGAAAATCTTTTCGGCGGCTCCGATATCAAACTGCAAATCGGTCAAAGAAAAAGCTTCCTTTTTTTTGCTGTAATCGACCTTATTCTTTTTCTTAAAAAATTCCGCCCTGTTTTTGGCATCCCAATAAGCCCTGAATTCTTCGGGAGTAAGACTAATAGGGGTACTCACTTCGTTCCCGCCGATATGGGTACGGATAACATAATCGCCGCTGCTCAGGTCGTATTCTATACTGGTTTCGAGGTTTTCGGGATCCTTCAGGTCAGCCATCACCGGCCTGATCAGGTCTTGGTACGAGAACGGGCTGCGCTTAGGTACAGGATACCTCAGGCCGGCTTTATCTTCGGGGACCTTGGGTTCCTCAGCCTGAGCACAAAGCTCTTGTGCCGTGGCCGTTAGACAAAGAACAACAAGCAGCCATATGTACAGAAAACCCTTCAAGAACTATAGTATTTTTAAAGCGGCTTTGATAACTTGTTCCACAGGCATGTTGGGGAATTCTTTTAATACAGTGTTTAGAGCCTTCGCAGATTGAGAAGAAGCAAAACCCAACATTTGAAGAGCAGCCAGTGCTTCCTGACGCACCTGATTGCCTGCGGCAGATGCAACACCTGGTTCGCCCGCACTCAAACCGCTGCGGCTTACCTTGTCCTTGAGATCCACTATGAGCCGCTGGGCTGTTTTAAGCCCTATGCCTTTGATGGAGTTAAGTGTATGAACATTTTCGCTGACTATACAAGATTCCAATTCAGCCACTGTAAGCGAAGAAAGAATCATTCTTGCCGTATTGGCACCAACACCATTCACATTAATAAGTTTACGAAAGGCATCCCGCTCTTCTGTACGGTAAAAACCGTAGAACAAATAGGCATCCTCGCGTATTACCTCGTGCACAAAAAGAGTGCATTCCTGCAGGCTTTGCAGTTCGGTAAAGGTGTTCAGACTGATCTGCAGAAAAAAACCGATACCACTCTTGTCCAAGACTACAAATGTGGGTGTCAACTGTTTGATTTCTCCCTTGATGTATTCAATCATAAAGCAAAATTTAAGGCTTCAGGCCATTGTTCATTGTATTGAACGGCTTTTCAGAATAGTAATAACGCAAAAAAAGCCGGAAACGTATAATTTGTCGGTATAAAAAAGCACCGGGGGCGCAAAGTTAGGCAATCCGGGCAGAAAAATAACTGTTTTAACCTTTCTGATATTTCAAAAAATAAATACTATCGGTTTAGTTTAGATGAATAATACTTATCTTTGCCGCCGTTTTTACAATTGCCAACCAATTTCAGGACAAACCCGAAAAAACAAATACAATGGAAACTAATCCCTTGCTTCTGGCCTTAATTGGAACGGGCATTACCTTTCTGTCTACGGTTTTTGGAGCCTCCTTTGTCTTTTTGTTTAAAAACGAAATTAATCCCGCTTTTCAAAAGCTCTTTTTGGGCTTTGCTGCAGGCGTGATGATTGCTGCTTCGGTATGGTCCCTGTTGATCCCGGCCATCGAAATGGCAGAAGCTCAGGGCAAAATAGCCTGGATCAGGGCTTCTGTAGGTTTTTTATCGGGTGGCTTTTTCCTACTTCTGCTCGATTCGCTCCTGCCTCACCTCCATCCCGGCAGCAAAACCCCCGAGGGCTTGCCTGTAGGTTGGCGCAGAAGTACCATGCTTTTTTTAGCCCTAACTTTGCACAATATTCCCGAAGGGATGGCTGTTGGTTTGAGTTTTGGTTTTTCGGGAGCTGTGGAACAAGGCTTTTCTCTGGCTTCGGCTTTTGCTCTGGCAATAGGTATTGGCTTACAAAACATCCCCGAGGGTATGGCAGTAGCTCTGCCCCTTAAACAAGCCAGTGGTTCCCGTTTTAAAGCCTTTATGTACGGTTCACTCTCGGGCATAGTAGAACCAATTGCCGGTGTTCTGGTCGTTTTAATGGCGGGCTCTGCTTTTGGTTTTATGCCCTGGCTGCTGGCTTTTGCAGCAGGAGCTATGATATATGTAGTGGTCGAAGAATTAATCCCTTCGCTGCAGGAAGGTAAGCATTCCAATATGGGAACATTAGGTGTAATGATCGGTTTTGTCTTGATGATGATTCTCGATATAACCTTATAAAGATTTGTTGATGAGAAAGTTTTCTGCTTTTTTCCTCTTACTTTTTTTATTTTGCCTGAGTTCCTGCGATCAAAACAGGACCGACACAGGTAATAGCGGCAGAGAACTCAGATACTTGCCAGAAGGCTCTGATTTTGTGTTTCGCGCTGATTCAGCACGTAAATTCAATCGGGCGCTCTATGGCAACAACCAGGCTTTCAGATTAGAAACAGGCGATGTCCCCGAGTTTGGTTTTTACCGCTCCGTTATGTCAGGTAATCTGCGCTTTGCCTTGCTCAAAGGCAATCAAAAAATCTGGCTGCACGAGGCCAAAAGCATAGATAGCCGTTATCGTCCTGGGCTTCGAATCTATAACATACAAGATCCTGTTCTGGGCAAAGGCAGTCTGGAATTGCAAGCCCTGGCCCGTTACGACAGCGAAGGAGCCCTCTTTCGTTTCGAATTCCATCAAGCTGAACCCGGACTGCAATTAATCGCCATCTATGGCGGGGCCCGCGGCAAACGCTTCAGCAGAGACGGCGACATGGGGGCCGACCCCTATGACGCTTTTGAACTGAAAACTGCCTATTGCCAATACAACCAATACAAGATTCAGGATGCTGCTTTTCAACTCTGGTACGGGGCAAGCCGTGCTGTCTCAGGCTGGACAGAAGCAGCCTTGAACGACCCGGCCAATAAACTCAGAACCTTACACGGGATTTTCCCCGATGAAGCGAAGCTGCAGCTGGGAAATGCCGAAAAACCAAATGATCTGGAGCATTTGCTGCATACCTCAGCACAACAAGACTGTCCACTGCTGCTGGCCCGGCTGCCTCTGGATGGACAAGAGGTTTTATTCATAGCCTTGGGCATGGGACCGCTGGCAGAAACTCCTGTCAACGAGCAGACTGCTTCGGCCGGAAAACCTTCTGCGTCTGGCCGGACCAGCTCAATCCAGACCGGACAAGCAGAACTCGAACTCGCTTTTGAACAAGCGTTGCAAGCTGCCCGACAGGTGGCCGGCAGGCTCAGGATCAGCAGTCCCGACCCCTATCTCAACGCTATGGGCGGAGCCCTGGCCATGGCCGCAGATGCGATCTGGGAAAGCCCCTCCTACCTGCTCGGTTCCATAGGCTGGCGCAGCCGGCTGGCCGGTTGGAGAGGAGCCTATACCGGCGATGTGCTGGGATGGCACGACAGAGCCAGAGAACATTTCCGAGCTTACGGAGCCTCGCAAATGACTCTTCCTCCCGACAAGGGAGTCATCATGGATACCGCCCTCAATCTGGCCCGCTCGGCCAAAGTAGCAGGCAGCGAAATGTACAGCTCCGGTTATATTGCCCGCTACCCTGACAATCCGGGCACAATGAACCACTACGACATGAACCTCTGTTACATAGACGAATTGCTCTGGCATTTCCGCTGGACAGGAGACCTGGACTTTGTGCGCGAAATGTGGCCGGTACTCACCCGCCACCTGGCCTGGGAAAAGCGTTGCTTCGACCCCGACGACGATGGACTTTACGACGCCTATTGCTGCATCTGGGCCAGCGACGCCCTGCAGTACAACGGAGGAGCAGTAACACATTCAACAGCCTATAATTACCGGGCAAATGAAATGGCTGCCGAACTGGCAGCCCTGATTGGCGAAGATTCCGAATCCTTTCGCAGAGAAGCAGACAAAATCCGGACTGCTGTCAATCGAGTGCTTTGGCTGCCCCAAAAAGGCCATTGGGCAGAATTCCGCGATGCCTTCGGCTTACAAAGACTGCATGAACATGCGGCTGTCTGGACCATCTACCACGCCATCGATGCCGGGCTGCACGATGCTTTTACAGGCTGGCAAGCTTTGAATTACATCGAACACGAAATTCCTCATATTCCGGTAAGGATAAACACCGAAGGACTTCCTGAGGCTTATCTGCCCGAAAAAGACCTGGCCATGATTTCCACTTCGAACTGGCAGCCTTATGTCTGGTCGGTCAACAACGTAGCCTTTGCCGAAGTAATGCATACTGCCCTGGCCTGTTTCCGGGGAGGCAGGCCCGAAATGGGCTATAAGCTGATGAAATCGGCCGTCATGGACGGGATGTATCTGGGTGGCAGCCCCGGCAATGTTGGACAAATCAGTTACTACGATGCTGCCCGGGGCGAGGTTTACCGCGATTTTGCCGACGTGGTGGGTGTCTATTCTCGTGCAGTGGTGCAGGGCCTGTATGGCATTGAACCCGATCTTTTGCACAACAGAGTGTATTTACGCCCCGGTTTTCCGGCACAGTGGGACAGCGCTTCGATAGCCATTCCGGATCTGAGTTATCGCTTTGAACGCGAGGGCAATACCAGCCGTTGGCAGATACATTCCAACTTCGACCGGGATCTGGAATTTGTGCTGGAACTGCCTCTGTGCAGCGACCAAACACCCTTGGTACGTGTAAACGGCCAGGCCTTGACCGAGTTAAAAATAATCAGCTCTGTAGAAAAACCTCTTTTACAAATTTCTTGCCCTGCCGGAAAGCAGTTTTATATAGAAATTACCGAACAAGGGAACTCTCCCGAAATATGGAAATTTCCGGCTGTATTAGCCATAGGCGAAGCAATCAGCCTGCCCTTGCCCGAAAAGGCCGAAATCCTGGACATCCGTGATCCGCAGTCGGTGTTGGAGCAAGTAGAAATTAACAAGCATCAATTCAGCGTAGTAGTGCGCGGCAAAGAGGGCCCCCGCAGCTTCTTTGCCCTACTGAAACAAGCTGAGCTCAGCTGGTGGCAAGTCCTGTCGCCGGAGCTCAGGCCCAGGCTGGAAATCATCCCCGAAACCGACAATCAGCTAGAGAAACAACTTTCTTTCCATATTCGCAACAACAGCTTAAATCAAGCCTTGCAGGCCGAGCTTTTCCTGAACGGAGAAAAAATCAAAACACTCAGCCTGGCTCCACTAAGCCTTTCCACTCCCATTCGCAGCACCAAAGCTGTTCGTATGGGGAGTAATCTGGTCGAAATCAGACAAAATGGAACAATACTCGCACAAGCCAGTATTATTAACTGGAACTTGGCCCCGGCTTCTCCGGAACATCAGGAAACCATTGATCTAAACTCTTATTACAACGACAAACTCTGCAATATTTTCCGATTTGGTAAATACCTCAGTCCCCGTTCCCTGCATAACACCCTCCAGATCCCCACTCAAGGCATAGGCGACCGGTGTAGTCCCATGCATATTGCAGAGATAGACGACAGCGGTGTACGTCAGGCAGCCGGTGACGACAACAAG
>JAQUTN010000068.1 GCA_028694375.1 Bacteroidales bacterium | reverse complement strand
AAAATAACTCACTTAAAAAATTAACTACCAAGATGTTGAAGAAAATTGTCGCCGTTTCCGGCAAACCGGGTTTGTATAAAATGCTCAGCCAGGGCAAGAATATGTTGATAGTAGAATCTTTGGCCGACGGCAAAAGGATGCCCGCCTACAGTAAGGATAAAATCATGTCCCTGGGGGAAATTTCGATGTATACCGAAAAAGCCGAAAAGCCATTACACGAAGTGCTGGAGCTGCTCAAGATTAAGGCCGGCGGGGAAAAACTCAATATCGATCCTAAAGCTGGCAATGACGAACTCAGAGCCTATTTTGCCGACGTGCTGCCTGATTACGACCGGGAAAGAGTCTATCCTTCGGATATCCGAAAATTAATAAATTGGTATAATATATTGATTGAAAAAGGCTACACAGAATTTGCTCCGGTCAAAGAGGAAGAACCGGCAGCAGAAGATAAAACGGAAAAAGCAGAATAGTAACTAAGATTAGCCTGGGCTGTCATAAAAGCTTGAACGCTGAATTGCAAGCGTTCAAGCTTTTATTTATTCTTCGGTTTCAAATATACCCAGGCTTTCGCAATAAGCAATTTCGGCATCTACAAAAAAGCCCACCTCCTCTTTGCTGAAACTCAGTTTTTCTTCTTTGGCGGCTTTATAAACAAAATCACTCAATTCATCCAGATCAACGGAGACTTCCTGCTCGTCGTCGCTGAGAAAACCCTTACTTTCGTAATACTCGTAAATACTGTCCAGCAAATAGTAATAATCGTCTTCACTATGCCTGGATTTCATTTCCTGAGGAAGTTGATTGCGAATGAAATTTAAAGCTTCTTCGTCGTCGTATTCCAACAGATCTTCTTCTTCACTTTTCATAATTATATGGATTTAAGTAAATTACAAGCCTTATTTTTTGAGTGCCTCGTAAATAAGTTTTTCTATTTCTTCGGCTAATTCCGGATTGTCGCGCATGCAATCTTTGGCAGCTTCCCTGCCCTGTCCCAGACGGCTGTCTTTGTAGGAATACCAGGAACCGCTTTTTTTGATGATGCCCAAATCGGAACCCAGATCAATCAATTCTCCGGTTTTGGAGATGCCCCCACCGTACATAATATCAAATTCCGCTTTGCGGAAAGGTGGAGCAACTTTATTTTTGACCACCTTCACCCTGGTCTGATTACCGATGATTTCTTCACCGTCTTTGATCTGTCCTATGCGACGAATATCCAGGCGTACCGAAGAGTAAAACTTGAGGGCATTACCACCGGTGGTTGTTTCGGGATTACCGAACATGATACCGATTTTTTCTCTCAGCTGATTGATAAAAATACAAGTAGTATTGGTTTTGCTGATGGTGGCAGTGAGTTTACGCAAAGCCTGAGACATCAGACGAGCCTGAAGGCCAACCTTGGAATCGCCCATTTCTCCCTCCAGCTCGGCCTTGGGAGTGAGAGCAGCCACAGAGTCAATAACTACGATATCCACTGCCGAAGAACGTATAAGTTGTTCGGCAATTTCGAGCGCCTGTTCCCCACTGTCGGGTTGAGATATCCATAAATTGGCAATATCCACGCCCAGTTTTTCGGCATAAAAACGGTCAAAAGCATGCTCGGCATCAATAAAAGCAGCAATACCTCCGGCTTTTTGCGCCTCGGCAATGGCGTGAATGGCCAGGGTGGTCTTACCGGAGGATTCCGGACCGTAAATTTCGATTACACGGCCCCGGGGAAAGCCCCCTACTCCAAGAGCAGCATTTAAACTTATGGAACCGGAAGAAATGACCGGCACATCGACCACTTTATCGTCTCCCATTTTCATAATGGAACCTTTGCCATAACTTTTTTCTATTTTCTCCATAGCCATTTGCAAGGCTTTCAGTTTTTCTGCTGCAGGACTTTTTTGTTCTGTTTGTTCTTTTGACATATTTGTTAGGTTTATGATGTTTGCGAATCAAATTTCGAATCAAAGATAACATACCCACTTGTTGACGGCAAACAGTGGGCTGTTAAATATTAATAAATTATTATTTTTATAATTCTTATTGTTTAATTGTTTTTTACATTCCTCTATCTGTGTGATCTTTATTGAATATTTCAATTTTTCAGACCATGAAGTAATTTGTTTCACACAAAGTTATAAAAAAGATCGATTTACAAGACAGTATTCTTCTTATTAAATATTATCTAAAATAAATGCCGCCTATCTGTTGTCATTTGAGCGGGGAGTTTATATTTTTGTCCCGACTTAAATCTAAAAAAAAAGAACCATGGTAGCTACTATTTTTTGGTTAATCCCCCTGGCGGCTGTCACAGCCTTATTTTTTGCTATGTATTTCTACAGGCAAATGAAGAAAAAAGACGAAGGAACCGATTTAATGAAGAAAATTGCCGGTTTCGTACGCGAAGGTGCGATGTCTTACCTCAAACAACAATACAAGGTCGTCATTATAGTATTTATAGTACTGGCTTTAATTTTTGCCTTAATGGCTTATTTCGGTCTGCAAAACAACTGGGTACCTTTTGCTTTCCTGACCGGGGGATTTTTCTCGGGCCTGGCTGGCTTCCTGGGTATGAAAACAGCCACTTATGCCTCAGCCCGCACGGCACATGCCGCCCGGAGTTCACTCAATCAAGGCTTACAGGTGGCCTTCCGAAGCGGTGCCGTCATGGGCCTGGTGGTAGTTGGCCTTGCTTTGCTTGATATTTCGATCTGGTACCTCATTTTGAATTATTTTGTGGATGCGGCCAGCCCTGAACAAAAAAATATGATTATTACCACCACCATGCTGACTTTTGGTATGGGAGCTTCTACCCAGGCTTTGTTTGCCCGCGTGGGTGGTGGCATTTACACCAAAGCAGCCGACGTGGGCGCTGACCTGGTGGGCAAAGTGGAAGCCGGCATCCCCGAAGACGATCCCCGCAATCCTGCTACCATTGCCGACAACGTGGGCGACAACGTGGGCGATGTAGCCGGCATGGGGGCTGACCTCTACGAATCCTATTGTGGTTCCATTCTGGCCACGGCCGCCCTTGGTGCAGCCTCCTACCAGGTACTAAGCCTGGAACAACAAGGCAAAGCCATACTGGCTCCTATGTTGATCGCGGCTGTTGGTATCTTTTTATCCATTATAGGTATCTTTCTGGTCAAAACCAAAGAAAATGCAAATGTCAAATCTTTGCTGCGTTCTCTTTCTTTTGGCACGAATATTAGTGCAGTACTGATTGCAGGAACCAGCTTCCTGATTCTCTATTTGCTGGGGATCGAAAACTGGCTGGGGCTGTCGCTTTCGGTGATAGTTGGTTTGTTGGTGGGCATTACCATAGGTCAGGCTACCGAATACTATACTTCCCAATCGTACCGTCCCACCAAACGCATTGCCGAAAGCGGTAATACGGGTCCTGCCACAGTCATTATAGCCGGCCTGGGGACAGGTATGCTTTCTGTTGCCATTCCCGTAATAGCTGTAGTTTGCGGAGTAATTTTTGCTTTCCTTTTTGCTTCGGGGTTCAAATTGGGTACTTTCGATTTTGAGCATATTTCCAGTGGCCTATATGGTATTGGGCTGGCGGCCGTTGGCATGCTCTCCACTCTGGGTATCACCCTGGCCACCGACGCTTACGGGCCTATCGCCGATAACGCCGGAGGCAACGCAGAAATGAGCTGCCTGGGGCCCGAAGTCCGCAAACGTACCGATGCCCTGGATTCTCTGGGCAATACTACCGCTGCAACCGGTAAAGGATTTGCCATAGGTTCGGCAGCACTGACCGGTTTGGCCTTGCTGGCCTCCTACATCGAAGAAATTAAAATAGGCCTGGAACGGCTTGGCACTACGACCATAGAAGTTGGTGGTAAAATCATTCAAACAGCTTCTGCCAACTTCAGCGATTTTATGGCTTATTACGAGGTTCATTTGATGAATCCCAAAGTCTTGGTGGGTATGTTTATTGGTTCCATGATGACTTTTGTATTCTGCGGCTTAACTATGAATGCCGTAGGCAGGGCCGCTCAAAAAATGGTCGAAGAAGTTCGCCGCCAATTTCGCGAAATTAAAGGCATACTCACCGGCGAAGGCTGTCCCGATTACGCCCGTTGTGTGGAGATCTCTACCAAAGGCGCCCAGCGCGAAATGCTTTTTCCATCCTTGCTGGCCATAGCAGTTCCCATTTTGACAGGAATAGTATTCGGTGTTACAGGGGTTATGGGTTTGCTGATCGGAGGCCTGAGTACCGGTTTTATTATGGCTATTTTTATGGCCAATTCCGGTGGTGCCTGGGATAATGCCAAGAAATACATCGAGGAAGGAAACCATGGAGGCAAAGGAAGTGATGCCCACAAAGCCACTGTGGTTGGCGATACCGTTGGTGATCCTTTCAAAGACACCTCCGGCCCCAGTTTGAATATTCTGATAAAACTTATGAGTATGGTATCCATCGTCATGGCCGGATTGACTGTTGCCTGGAGTTTACTGTAGATCTGTTCATCAGGATAAAAAATATAAGGTGTTTTGCATTTAAATAAACTATTTTGCCTACCTTTGCGGCCGCTAATGCAAAATATTAATTCATTTCAAACCAAATGGCAACAAGAATCAGATTGCAAAGACATGGGCGAAAAGGGTACGCGTTTTACCACATAGTCGCCGCAGACAGCAGGGCACCACGAGATGGTAAGTTTATTGAGAGATTAGGTTCGTACAATCCGAACACCAATCCTGCTACAATAGATTTGAACTTCGATCGTGCTTTGTATTGGCTGGAAACCGGTGCTCAACCCACCGACACCGTTCGTAGTATTCTTTCCGGAGAAGGTGTATTGTATAAAAAACACCTCAATGGTGGAGTGAAAAAAGGCGCTTTCAGTGCCGAGGCTGCAGATGAAAAATTCGAAGCATGGAAAAAAGCTAAAGGAGCGGCTCTTCTTGCTAAAATTTCCAATTTGAGTCAAGCTGAAAAAGCCTTACTCAAGCAACGTCTCGAAGAAGAAGCAGAGGTTCATAAAGCAAAAGCCAACGCTATCGCCAAAAAGAAAGCAGCATTGCTGCAGGAACAAGTGGATGCTGCCGCTGCAGAAGCTGAAGAAGCCACAGCTGAAGATGTTACAACTACAGAAGCCACAGCTGAAGAAGAGCCCGCACAGGCTGCTGCTTCGACTCCTGAAGCATAACATACTGTAGAGTTCGTCAACGAAAAAGAAGGCGAGAACAAGGCTGAAAAAATCTACCGGAAGTTATCTTCCGATAGATGGAGGGATGGCAGAGTGGTCGATTGCGGCGGTCTTGAAAACCGTTGAACCGAGAGGTTCCGGGGGTTCGAATCCCTCTTCCTCCGCTAATAGAATAAATCAGCCGATTTATTGATATTAAATCTGTACCTGACATGGAAATCAAGGGAAAAATAATCAAGATCTTACCGACCCAAAGCGGCGAAGGACGCAACGGACAATGGAAAAAGCAGGAATTTGTTTTGGAATTCGGCGATCAATATCCAAAAATTGTTTGCTTTAGTCTCAGAGGAAACCGTATTGACCAATTTCCTCTCAAGTTGAACGAGCAGGTTTCTGTTTCTTTCGATCTGGAAAGCCGGGAATACAATGGCAGGTACTATACCGACGTCAAAGCCTGGAAGATCGAAAAAGCAAATACTCAGGACGACGAGAAATCAGCAGCAGATAACAGCAGCAACGACAACTATCCTCCTGTCGGGGATATACAGGGAAGCAACGAGATGCCCTTTTAAAGGCTGATCTCCGGTCAGAATTTAAATATCCTCTCCTTGCTTATTTTTTTCTTTATCCTCTTCTGTCGTCTTTTCTTTCCCGGGATTTTCTTTACCGAATAGGGCTTCCAGGAAACCTTCCGAAGATTCCGAAGCGTATTTCAGCCATTCCTTGGCCTGATCCCTGATTTGTTTAAACTTACTTTTAGTAAGAAAGCCTATGTATTTCCCCTGTAAATAATTGATTTTTTCCAGTTGTTCCCGGCTGAATTGATCCTTGAATTTTGGATAGTAGGTTTTAACAAAGTCCTTGTATTTTTCTTCGGCAAGTTTCCAATCTTCCAACTTGTATTCCTGATGTGATTTTTCCACTTCTTCGACAAACTTCTCAAACTGCCTGATAAACGCTTTAGGCGTAGCAGGAGCGGCGGCCTGGGTAAAGCTTAGGCCCCAGGCCATAAAAAGCATAATAAGCCAGCTAATTTTAGTTTTCATAATATTTCAATTGATAAACAGAACGAAGGTAAAGTAAAATTTCTAATTTTGACGGCAAAAATACACTTATGTCCATCGAAATCGAACGAAAATTTTTAGTAAAAGCCTCCTTCAAAGAATATGCGCAAGACAGTGTTTATATTGTACAGGCCTATTTAAGTATTAGTCCCAAATGCAGTATCCGCATCAGGATTTGCGGTGATAAAGCCTATTTAACCATCAAGGGCGAAAGTTCGGCTTCCGGCCTGAGCCGCTACGAATGGGAACGCGAACTGACGGTGGACGAAGCCCGCGAATTAATCAAACTGTCGGAATTTGAAGCCATAGAAAAAACCCGCTATTTTGTTCCACTGGGAAAACATTGTTACGAAGTGGACGTGTTTGAAGGGAAGAATAAAGGGCTGATTATGGCTGAACTTGAACTGGACAGTGAAGAAGAAACATACGAAAAACCTTCCTGGCTGGGGACTGAAGTCACAGGTGATTCTCGGTATTATAACGCCAGTCTGCAAACAAAACCCTATTCGGACTGGAATGGAATAGACTAATCCTTCGACAATCGTCCCTTTATTTCGTTTTTGACCACTTTTTTATTAAGACATAGTATTAATGTCTATTTTTGCAACTCGAATATTTCGAAACAAATTAATTTTTCTATAAAGAGGAAATATATGGAAGTTACTCGTCTATTTGATCTGCTTGACAACTATGTGGAAAAATATCCCAATCAGGCAGTAGCCCTGGCCGGAAAAGTCAACCGCCAGTGGGTTCGTTACAGTATTCAGGATTACGTTAAAGAAGTCAATCGCCTGAGTTATGCCTTTCTGGCCAAAGGAGTACAACCAGGATGTAAAATCGGAGTTATCAGTAATAACTGCCCGGAATGGAACTTTTTTGATATGGCCATTATGCAAATAGGAGCCATCACTGTCCCCATTTATCCCACTATCAGCCAAAGCGATTATGAGTATATTTTAAAACACGCCGATATTGAATATGTCTTTGCTGACAGTAAAGAATTGGTACGTAAACTGCAACCTCTGGTAGCAGACAATCCTCTGTTCAAAGAATTTATTTGTCTTCAGGAATCCGAAAAAGCTGTAAGCCTGAGTGATTTTCGTGCTCTGGGTGATGCCAATCCCAATCCAGAAGAAGTCATGAAGCGTAAAGCCGAAATCAAAGAAGACGACCTGACCAGTATTATTTATACTTCCGGCAGCACCGGCATGCCTAAGGGTGTTATGATCAGCCATAAGAATATTCTTTGTCAGATTATTGACATTCAACACGTTCCGGCCGAATGGAGTACAACAGCCTTAAGCTTTTTACCTCTATGTCATGCCTACGAACGCCTCCTGGTTTACTTGTATCATTTCCGTGGCATTTCGATTTATTATGCCGAGAATATAGGAACTATAGCTGAAAACATCAAAGAAGTGAAACCCACTATGATGTCGGCAGTTCCACGAGTACTTGAAAAAATGTACGACAAACTCTTTCTGGCTGGTAAAACCCAAAAGGGTTTAAAGAAAAATCTTTACTACTGGGCTTTTGAACTGGCAACTAAATACAAACTCAGCGGGAACAGCTGGTGGTATAATCTGCAACACAAAATAGCCGACAAACTGATCTATTCCAAATGGCGTCAGGCTATCGGAGGCAATTTCGATTTAATCGTTTCGGGAGGAGCTGCTATTCAAAAGCACCAGTCTGCTTTTTTTAACGCTATTAAAATGCCGGTCTTCGAAGGATATGGATTAAGCGAAACAGCTCCGGTGATTGCCGTAAGCCGCAGAGGCGAGAACCAACGCGAAGAAGGCACTGTAGGGCCTCCCCTCACTTGTGTGGAAGTAAAAATCACCGATAACAAAGAAATCATTTGTCGTGGTCCCAACGTGATGCTCGGCTACTACAAAGCGCCCGAACTGACCGCCGAAGTCATAGACAAAGACGGCTGGTTCCACACAGGCGACACCGGCAAATTCACTCCCGAAGGCTTACTGGTTATTACCGGAAGGTTGAAACACATCTTTAAAACTTCATTCGGCAAATACATCAATCCATTCCTGCTCGAAGACAAGTTCAGCAAGTCGCCATTTATCGAAAACATAGTAGTGCTGGGCGAGAACAAACAATTTGCCACCGCATTGATTGTTCCGGATTTTAATTATCTGAAAGATTTCTGCAAACGTCACAATATGCCGCTGGTTGACAACGCTGAATTGGTTAAACGCCAGGACATCATTGCTATCTATCAACGTGAAGTTAAAAAATTCAACGCCTTCTTTGCCCCTCACGAACAAATCAAACGTTTCGATTTAATTGCCGACGAGTGGAATCAGCAAAACGGCATTCTGACCCCCACCCTAAAAATCAAACGCAATGTAATACAAGAAAAATACGCCGAACGCATAGAAAAGTTGTACAAATAAAGTTCAGCAAATATTATTTCAAAATTCAATAAAAAAACCGGGCAGATAACCCGGTTTTTTTTGTTTACGACTACTTGGAATTACTTTAATTCCAGCTCTTCTTTCATATCAATCTCTTGATTTTTACCATCAAAAAAGGCATATTCAAGAAAAGTCATGGCCTGGGAGGCTACAATACTGATACCCAAGCCATATTTTCGTCGCCATTTCCATTTTAAGGAGCTTAATCCTCCTTTTTCAATAAAAGCTGCCACATAGGGGTGGACTCTGAGGGTGCATTTTTTAAGTTTTAGTTTTCGGATCAGGTACTCGAGTTTGTTTTCCAAAATTTCCGTGAATAAAATGGAAGGCCTGATTTCTCCCTTACCAAAACAAGTAGGACAAGTTTCGGAAGTTTGTATAAAGGTTTGAGGCCTTACTCTCTGCCTGGTAATTTGCATCAGACAAAACTTGCTCAAAGGTAGTATATTGTGTTTTGCCCTGTCGGTCGACATTTTTTCCTTAAGTCTATCGAACAATTTCTGACGGTTTTCGCCTTCGATCATATCAATAAAATCTACTACAATGATACCACCCAGATCTCTTAAACGGAGCTGGCGGGCAATCTCGTCGGCAGCAGCAATATTTACCTCGAAAGCGTTTGCCTCCTGGCCTTTGTTGGATCTGGAACGATTTCCGCTGTTCACGTCTACAACATGCAAAGCTTCGGTGTGTTCAATTATCAGGTATGCGCCGCTTTTGATGGAAACAATACGCCCAAAGCCCGATTTGATTTGTTTGGTGATACCAAAATAATCATAAATGGGGGTTTTGCGTTTGTATTCACTGACAATATCTGCTTTTTCGGGCATAATCAGGCTTACGTAGTTTTTTATTTCTTCGTAAACCTCGTGTGAATTGACGTAAATATTTTCGAAAGAAGCGTTGAGAATATCACGCAAAATTACCACCGAACGGCTGGTTTCTTCGAAAATCAATTGAGGTGCCTTGCTTTTGTTTTGTAACTTGAGTACAATATCGTCCCAACGTTTCAATAACAATTTCAACTCAGAGTCCAATTCTGCCACTTTTTTGTCTTCTGCCACCGTACGCACTATCACTCCAAAATTTTTGGGAGTAATGCTTTGTAGCAATTGTTTAAGTCTAAGTCTTTCTTCGGGCGACTTGATCTTGGTCGAAATAGATATTTTGTCCGAAAAAGGCATCAAAATCAAAAACCGCCCGGCTATCGAAATTTCCGAAGTCAGCCTGGGCCCTTTGGTGGAAATAGGTTCTTTGGCAATCTGAACCGGTATTTCCTGACCGGGACTCAAAATTTCGGCAATCTGTCCGTCTTTGGAAATTTCGGGTAATAAGTTGAACTTATTTAAAGTGAGTTGTTTTTTCTTGTTCGAAAGTTGTTGTCTGGTAAAGGAATTCAGAGAATTAAACTGAGGCCCCAGATCCAAATAATGTAA
>JAQUTN010000067.1 GCA_028694375.1 Bacteroidales bacterium | reverse complement strand
GAATAACAGACATATAATTCTCGTGTTTACTTAACTCATTCGATAAAGAATCGAGGCGAAAAGCATCACTGACCATTTGTTGTTTGAGTTTAGGATCGAGATAACCGGGCAAATACACTTTGAGCGGAGTGTAAAAAAACAGTACGAACAACAGGGCAGCAATTACCAGGACCGTACCGAAAAAAATCAAGATGCCGTCCATCCTCGATACACGCGAAGAAAACAAAGTGTCCAGCGTATTCTCGTTTAGTACGATAAAACGGAACTTCTGCCTCAGGCGATTCTGATAGTCTTTGAATTTTCCCATTGTTCAGATAACTGACCTGCAAAGGTAATACTTAGAGCCGATAATTCAAGGACTCTTTTTCTAAAAAATATGGACTCTTCCCGTTTCCGGTTCAAATCCGAATAAATCGTTTTTGAAAACATCCTGCAAGCTTTGTGTTGCCAAAAGTTCCGAAGGAGTTCCTTTTACTATGCCTCCGGCTTGAGGCTTCATTAACCATACCCGGTCGGACAAGTGCAGAGCAAGCTCCAATTCATGAGTACTTAACAAAACTGTTTTGCCTGTATCACGTGCCAGATCTCTCAACAAAACCATCAGTTCTACTTTGTTGCTTAGATCCAGGTGCGCCGTGGGCTCATCCAGAAAAATGAGGGGAGTATCCTGAGCCAGGGCTTTGGCCACCATGGCACGTTGACGTTCTCCGTCGGAGAGCTCCGCCAGGGGCCGATCTGCAAAATTCCCCAAATGGACCCGCTCCAATGCCTCTTCCACTTTCAGATGATCCTCTGGGCTGAGTCGGCCAAAACGTCCGGTATGTGGATAACGGCCCATGCTTACGAGTTGACTCACTGTACAATAATTGATCTGTACCGGTTCAGTCAGCACCAGGGCAAACAGGCTTGCCTTTTCCTGCATACTGAGTTTCTCCAGCTCTTTAGCATTCACCAAAACCGATCCCTTCAGAGGAGCCTGCAAACCACTCAGCGTTCGGAGTAAAGTAGATTTACCACAACCATTGGGTCCAATGATGGCCAACATTTCTGCAGGGGCAATCTGCAAATGTAAGTCGCTCTGTACTACTGTTTGTTTAGTATGCTTTACATAACCTATGCTCAGTGCCTTTGTATTGATCATGATGGTTGTTCAATATCACTGAGGCCTTCGGGGAGCTTCATAAACAAGAGCCTTTGCCCGATATCCTTGCTGTGTATAAAATCTTCCGTAGCCGGTATAAGCAAGTCTGTGCTTGCATTCCTAACCAGAAAGAGCACGTTTTCTGTGCTGGAGTCCACCGCTTCGATCAAGCCCAGGCTTTTACCACTTTGAATATCACGAATTTCAAATCCCAGGTAAAATTCCCAGGAATCTTCTGCTATTTCGGGAGCGTATTCGTCAGCGTAACTTTTGGGGTAGAAAACCTGTTTGTCTGCCAGAAAACAGGCTTGCGATTTATTGTCGATGCCCTCCAGTTTGACCAGTGCAGCATTTTCGGAACGAAAACGGTAAGACTCTACAAAAAAGGGCACTAAAATCCCATCCATTTCGAGTACCCAATAAGGGGCCTCGGTACGATCAAAGACTTCGTCGGTAAACAGAAACACCAACTCTCCCCCCAAACCGTGTGGCTTGGCGAAACGACCAATGGCGAATACCTCTGACGATTTAATCATTTATATACGTTTTATGTTTGCTCCCAGTGCGTTCAGGCGCTGATCAATACGTTCGTATCCCCGGTCAATTTGCTCAATGTTGAAAATACGGCTTTCCCCCTGTGCCGACATGGCTGCAATCAGCAGGGCTATACCGGCCCGGATGTCGGGCGAGGTCATACAGGAGCCCCTGAGCACCTGCTGCCGGCCTAAACCAATTACCGTAGCCCGATGAGGATCACAGAGTATAATCTGTGCTCCCATATCTATGAGTTTATCTACAAAGAACAGGCGGCTTTCGAACATTTTTTGGTGAATCAGTACACTGCCTTTAGCCTGAACAGCCACCACCAGCATTACACTGAGCAAATCGGGAGTCAGGCCCGGCCAGGGAGCATCGGCAATAGTCATAATAGAACCATCGATAAAGGTCTCGATGGTATAACTCTCCTGAGCAGGGATATATATATCGTCATCTCTGCGTTCCAATTGTATGCCCAGACGGCGGAAACTGTCGGGAATCAGGCCCAACTCATCGTAAGCGACGTCTTTTATTGTGAGTTCGGAGGCCGTCATGGCAGCCATCCCAATAAAACTGCCCACTTCGATCATATCGGGCAAAATCCGCATGGTACAACCACCCAGACTATCCACACCATCAATGCTGAGTAAATTGGAACCAATGCCCGAGATCCTGGCTCCCATGGCATTCAGCATTCGACAGAGTTGCTGGATATAAGGTTCACAGGCTGCATTGTAAATAGTTGTTCTGCCTTTGGCCAACACAGCTGCCATCACAATATTGGCCGTACCAGTTACCGAGGCTTCGTCCAGCAACATATAGCAAGCTTGCAGTTTATCGGCTTCGACGGTATATAAGGAGCGGGAAGCATCGTATTCAAAGCGGGCGCCCAGCTTTTGGATTCCCAAAAAGTGAGTGTCCAGCCTGCGTCTGCCAATTTTATCCCCTCCGGGTTTGGCTATTATGGCTTTCCCAAAACGGGCCACCAAAGGGCCTACCATCATTACAGAACCTCTCAGGGCTGCACTTTTTTCGAAAAAATACTCCGTTTCGAGCTTATCAAGGTCGATGTCGTCTGCCTGAAAACTCCAACTTCCGTTACCAAGCGGCTTGGTTTTTACGCCCAGGCCGGCCAGTAATTCTATCAGGTTGTTGATATCCAGAATGTCGGGGACATTATGGAGTATAATTTTTTCGGGACTGAGCAAACAGGCACAAAGCAATTGCAAAGCTTCGTTCTTGGCTCCCTGAGCTCGTATGGCCCCTTGCAGCTTGCGTCCTCCTTCTATCTGAAACGATGCCATGGTATTTAGTTTTTATACTTTTCGCTACTTACGACGTTGCCCGGAATTGTTCCCTTTTGGTTTCTTCTGGTATGTGACTTCGCGGGGTTCCACCAAATGCAAATCCTCTGTCTTTATGTCGATCTTACCTTCCGACATCAGCCTTAAATCGTCAAATATCTTTACGTCTTCGACCGATTCCCGGTTCATAGTCAAAAAACTCTTCTTCATATGGTTGGCCAGGAGTTGTATAAGGCGTTCCTTATCCGGGCCGTCTTCCATCTCCAATACTTTATCAATCAACTCTTCGGTAGTATGGCCATAATGCCTTACTTTGATGGTTTTGGAACCATAGGGCACTTTCTCGGGTTTGGAACGAAGATTTTCCTTTTGAATGATTTCGCAGGGGTATTCAATATCCAGTTTAAAATCGGACATAATAGCCAGGTGATCCCAAAGTTTATGTTTAAAATCATTTACATCACGCAAGTGCGGAAAAAGATTCCCCATAATACGCACTATGGTAAGTGCGCAACGTTTGCGTTCTTCGGGATCTTCGATTTCCACTGCATAATCAACCATACGTTGAATATGGCGCCCGTATTCGGGCAATTCCAGTTTCTTCGCATGGGTATTGTATTCCAATTCATTTACATTCATAATTGTTGTCTGTTAAAAGCAAGTGTTTGAATCAGGCTTGAGAACCAATCTTACCGATTAATTTCTCCATCTTTCGGGGAATCGTGGCCTGAAATTCTTTTAAATAATTAGGTTCATAATAGGCTGTTTTTTCGAAACGTCCGGAGCGGAAAGCTGTCAAAGCCGGGAGTATCATTTCCCTTGCCCGGGGTACTAAATCGTCACGGAAACAAACATTCGTCCTGCTCAGCTTTTCCAGGCATTTCTTTGCTCCATCTCCGAAAAAACAGAGGGTTTTATCGGGAAAAATATCATCAAAGCTGTTTTCTTCCACCACCAAAGCTCCCGCAGGGAGTAACTCGTTTCCCCTGTGGTCGTAAACAGCAGTATAAATTTCCATACGTCTGGCATCCAAAGCAGGACATAAGACGATATTGTCGTTTACATTATCTAAGACCTGGCCGGCCAGTATCCTCAAAGTGGAAATGGCAATGAGAGGAATACCGAGACCGTAACATATTCCTTTGGCCATGGAAACACCAATTCTTAAACCTGTATAAGAACCCGGCCCCCCGCTCACCGAAACAGCATCGATCTTGAGCCCCTGTTGAGCGCTGAAACTCAGAACCTGATCCAAATACCTACCTAACTGCACAGCATGAGAATATGCCTGATCGTTCATTCTGTAAAACAAGAGTTCTTCTCCTTTGCTCAAAGCAACCGAACAAGGTTTAGTGGCGCTTTCAATATGCAAAATAACAGTCATTCGGTATGGAAATGGTTATAATAATCAATTACAAGTTTTCAAATATTCCCTCCATCACATCGTTCTCCTCCACCGCATCAAACGCTTGTTCACAAGGTTGCAGATAAGGCGCCGGAATGGAAAAGGAATCGCAGGGACAATATCCCAGAGTGGTATCGGCATAAACCTTGTTCATATACAAGGCCCAGATGGGTAAGGCCACATTGGCACCCTGACCCTCAGATAGATAGTCAAAATGAATGTCGCGTTCTTCGCCTCCGCCCCAGGCTCCGTTTACGAGTTTAGGCGTTATGCCCAAAAACCAGCCATCCGAATTGTTTTGAGTCGTGCCGGTTTTGCCTCCCATATCTGCTTTTATACCATATCTGGCACGAACCCTGATACCTGTTCCCTCGTTTATGACAGCCCGCAACATTACCTGCATTTTATATGCCGTATTCTCACTGAATACTTCCGACATTTGTGGCGTAAAATAACTGATCACATTCCCGTCGTTATCTTCTATTCTGGAGACAAACAAAGGCATTACTTTAATCCCTCCGTTCACAAAAGCAGTATAGGCACTGACCATTTCGGATAATGAAACCTCGCAGGAGCCTAAGGCCAGAGAAACCACCGGATCCAGATGACCTTTTATACCGAAAGAGCGCAGCAAACGCACAAAACTGTAAGGAGACAATTTACTCATCAGGTAGGCCGAAATCCAGTTGCTTGAATTGGCCAGTCCCCAACGCAGATTCACCATTTCGCCTACCATCTTGTTTGTCGAGTTTCTGGGCGTCCAAGGCTCTCCTGTCTCAGTCATCAAGGTTATAGATTCGTTCCGCACCGGGTCACAGGGCGAAAAACCTTCTTCCATGGCCATGGTATAGAGAAATGGTTTAATGGTAGAACCCACCTGTCTGCGCCCCAACATTACCATATCGTATTCGAAGGGTTTAAAACTGACACCGCCCACATAAGCCTTGACATGGCCATTGTAAGGATCCATCGACATAAAGCCTGCCCGCAGAAAATGCTTATGATAACGAATGGAATCCATGGGAGACATAATAGTATCTATCATACCCTGGTATGAAAATACCTGCATTTCTACCGGCGTAGCAAAGGATGTGCGGATTTCCTGCTCCGATAATCCGGCTCTGCGCAACACCCGGTAACGCTCTGTTTGACGGGCACTGGTCCATAGTATAGTATCTACCTGCCCTGCTCTCAGGTTGTTGGTATAAGGAGCATAGCCTCTGCCGGCTTTTTCTTCGAAGAATTTAGGTTGCAAGTCCAGAGCAATATGTTCATAGACAGCTTCTTCGGCGTATTGCTGCATTCTGGAATCGATGGTGGTGTAAATCTTGAGGCCGTCGGTATACAAATTATAGTTGGATCCGTCCGGTTTAACATTCTTGTGACACCAACCGAATAAAGGATTAGTTTCCCAGGCGATGGAATCATCTTTGAACATCTGATCCTGCCAGGAGGCGTAATTTTTTCGCTTGGGTTGGCTATGCGTTAACATCAGTCTGAGATACTGACGAAAATAGGGAGCCAGCCCCAGGCTATGGTCCACTTTGCGATAATCGGTTTTCAATTCCAGTTCTTTTACAGAATCACAAGCTGCTCTATCCATATAACCGGCTTTGTACATTTGTTCCAGCACCAGGTTACGCCTCTCTTTGGTGCGCTGGTTGTAGCGCAAAGGATCGTAAAGCACCGGATTTTTGAACATGCCAACAAGGGTTGCCGATTGCTCCAGGTTCAATTTGTCGGGAGTAGTGGCAAAATAAACCCAGGAAGCCGTTTTGATGCCCACGGCATTGTAACGGAAATCAAACTTGTTCAGGTACATGGCCAGAATCTCTTCTTTGGTGTAGAAGCGCTCCAGTTGCACAGCTATCACCCACTCTATGGGTTTTTGCATGGCACGTTCCAGTCGGCTTTGAGCCGGCGGTGTATACAACTGCTTAGCCAGCTGTTGAGTTATGGTGCTGCCACCACCGGCTGTTTTTTGCTGCAGGATAACCCGTTTAAAGAAAACCCTGAACAAGGCTTTTACATCGATGCCTGAATGTTTGGTATATCGCAAATCCTCGGTGGCTATCAATGCTTTGACCAAATAAGGGGAAAGATCTTTGTATTCTACCTCTACCCGATTGCCCTCGTCCACATAATAGGTGGACAGTAAAACACCGTCCGAAGAATAGATTTCGGTGGCGTATTTATTTCTGGGATTTTCCAATTCCTCAATAGGAGGCATATAGCCTAGTTTGCCCTGAGCTATTCTGGTAAAAAGCAAAGTCAGCAAAAGCACTACTGTAATAAAAGCGATCCATAACACCCATAAAATTCTGGTAAGAACTGAGTTTTTTGAGGCTTTTTTTTTCGGTTTTGAAATTGAGGGTTTAGCCATTTATTTAGAGATTCGTTCCACGAACAAAAGAACTTGCAAAAGTAAAAAAAATTTTCGCAGTTTAAAAAGCTTTGTCTACCTTTGTCATGCTTAAAACATGATTTTATGTCTTATTCAAGTCTGGTTTCCATTACGGATTATTCCAAGGAACAAATGCTGCACATTCTCAAACTGGCAGCTGGCTTTGAAGCAAATCCCAATCAGGACATTTTGCAGGGCAAAGTAGCCGCAACCTTGTTTTTTGAGCCATCCACCCGCACAAGGCTCAGTTTCGAAACAGCTATTAACCGGCTTGGAGGACGGGTAATCGGTTTTTCGGACGCCTCTACCTCCAGTTCCACCAAAGGTGAAACCCTCAAAGATACCATAAAAATGGTTTCCAACTATGCCGACATAATCATTATGCGGCATTTTTTGGAAGGGGCCGCCCGTTACGCCACCGAAGTGACCGACATCCCCATCATCAACGCCGGTGACGGAGCCAATCAGCATCCCACCCAGACCATGCTCGATTTATATTCCATTCAAAAAACCCAGGGCCGGCTGGATAAGCTCAAGATTGTAATGGTAGGCGATCTCAAATACGGAAGAACTGTGCATTCGCTGCTGATGGCCCTGATGCATTTTTCTCCCACTTTCTATTTTATCGCTCCCGAGGAATTGCTTATGCCCAACGAGTATAAACTGATTTGTCGCGAAAACAACATTCCCTATTACGAGGATTCCGTTTTCGGGCCTGAAGTAATTGAACAAGCCGACATCATCTACATGACCCGTATTCAAAAGGAGCGTTTCACCGACCTGGTAGAATACGAGAAAGTAAAAAATCTTTACATTCTGCATAACTATATGCTGAACGATTCCAAAAACAACCTGCGGATCCTGCACCCCCTGCCCCGGGTAAACGAGATTTCGCAGGATGTGGACGACAACCCTAAAGCCTATTATTTTGAACAAGCCCGTAACGGCCTGTATGTGAGGCAGGCCATTATAAGTCACGCCCTTGGTTTGGTTTAAATCTCAGCAAGATGAACACAAAATACGTCAAAGGAGAACTGCAGGTGAAAGCGCTCGAAAACGGAACCGTAATAGACCATATTCCTGCCAACAAGCTGTTTAAGGTTGTGGAAATCTTGCAACTCGAACAGATACCCAACGAGGTAACCATAGGAAACAATTTGGCCAGCAAACGCATGGGCAAAAAAGGCATCATCAAAATTGCCGATCGCTTTTTCGAAGAAAAAGAAATCAACCGTATCGCCCTGATTGCACCCAATGCCAAAATAAATATCATTCGTGATTACCAGGTAACTGAAAAAAAAATAATTGAACTTCCCGATCATTTCAAGGGCATAGTCAAATGCGTCAATCCCAAGTGCATCACCAACAACGAGGCCATGGAGAGCCGTTATGATGTACTCAGTAAAACTCCCCTGGTACTGAAATGCCCCTATTGCCAACGGGAAATACGGGAAGAAGAGTTACAGTTGTTGTAAAAGCGACCTGAACCAGGCTTCCTTAATTCCGAAAAAATTAAAACAATATGAAACAACATTGGAAACCCGGAACCATGATTTATCCCCTTCCGGCCCTCTTAGTCAGCTGCGGCTCCGGCCCGGATGAATACAACCTGATTACGGTAAGCTGGACGGGTACTGTGTGCAGTGAGCCCCCCATGTGTTATATTTCTGTACGGAAAAACAGACATTCTTATGAAATTCTCAAAAAGAACATGGAGTTTGTTTTAAACCTGACCACCAATGAGCTGGCTTATGCTACCGACTGGTGTGGGGTACGTTCCGGCGAAAAATTCAATAAATTCGAAGAAATGGGCCTGAGTCCTGGTAAAGCCCGGCTGGTACAGGCTCCTCTGGTCGTAGAATCTCCGGTCAACATCGAATGCAGGGTGAAAGAAATCCTCTCCCTGGGCAGCCACGACATGTTTTTGGCCGAAGTAGTCAATGTACAGGCAGACGAAAAATACATAGATCAGGCCACAGGCAAACTAGACCTGGAAAAAGCCGGTTTGCTGGTTTATGCACACGGCTCCTATTTTGAAATGGGCAAAAAAATAGGCAAGTTTGGCTGGTCGGTCGAAAAGAAAAAATAATTCCATAATCCCTATACTGTATTTTATGAAAAAAGATCAAGTCATTTTTGAAATTATCGAACGAGAATATAAACGCCAACTCAAAGGCATAGAGCTGATCGCTTCGGAAAATTTTGTCAGTGAACAAGTCATGCAGGCCATGGGTTCCTGTCTGACCAACAAATACGCCGAAGGCTATCCCGGACATCGCTATTACGGAGGATGCGAGGTGGTAGACGAGAGCGAAACCATAGCCATCGAACGGCTAAAACAGCTTTTTAACGCAGCATATGCCAACGTTCAACCTCATTCCGGAGCTCAGGCCAATGCAGCTGTTTTTATGGCAGTGATGAATCCGGGCGATAAATTTCTCGGCTTGAATCTTTCGCACGGCGGCCATCTTTCGCACGGCTCTCCGGTAAACAGTTCAGGCATCCTTTACAAAGCACTCGAATACAACGTAAAAGAAGATACGGGACGGGTAGACTACGATCAAATGGAAGAAGTCGCCCTGCGTGAACGCCCCAAACTGATCGTGGGCGGAGCTTCGGCCTATTCGCGCGACTGGGATTACGCCCGCATGCGTTCTATCGCCGACAAAATCGGCGCTTTGCTCATGATTGACATGGCGCATCCTGCCGGGCTGATTGCTGCAGGGCTACTCAACAATCCGCTCAAATACGCCCATATCGTAACTTCGACCACTCACAAGACTTTGCGCGGCCCTCGTGGCGGTATCATTCTTTTAGGCGAAGACTTCGACAATCCCTGGGGCAAGAAAACACCCAAAGGTGAAATCCGAAAAATGTCGGCCCTGCTCGACTCTGCCGTCTTCCCCGGCACTCAGGGGGGTCCGCTGGAACACATTATTGCCGCCAAAGCCGTTTCGTTCGGCGAAGCCCTGCAACCGGAATACAAACTCTACCAGGCTCAGGTTCAGAAAAACGCCGCCGCTATGGCCAAGGCTTTTATGGACAAATCCTACAAAGTGATTTCCGACGGCACCGACAACCATTCCATGCTGATCGACCTGAGATCAAAATTCCCCGATCTGACAGGAAAAGTAGCCGAGAACACTTTGGTAAAAGCCGACATCACCATCAACAAAAATATGG
The DNA here is from genome assembly GCA_028694375.1 of Bacteroidales bacterium. Lineage (GTDB taxonomy): Bacteria > Bacteroidota > Bacteroidia > Bacteroidales > UBA1402 > UBA1402. The sequence goes on along the minus strand of JAQUTN010000067.1, from coordinate 211 downwards.
TGCCTTTCGACAGCCGTTCTCCTTTCCAGACCTCCGGCATCAGAGTAGGCACTCCGGCCATGACCACCCGCGGAGCCAAAGAAGAGCTGATGTTGCAGATAGTCGAATGGATAGATTCGGTATTGTCGCAACCTGACAACCTTAAAAACATAGAAATAGTCCGCCAAAAAGTCAATCAAACCATGGCAAACTATCCCCTGTTTGCCTATTA
>JAQUTN010000066.1 GCA_028694375.1 Bacteroidales bacterium | reverse complement strand
CCAATCCCTATACAACTCCAGCCTAAGGTGATGTTTTCTGCATCGTTGCCGTAAACTTCACAAACAACCGGTTCGGTCAAAGCCTTTCCCTCTTGAAATTCTAATTCAGGTATGGAGGCTGCAGGTTTCATTTCTCCAAAATATTTTTTTATTACCTGAATCATTTCGTTGGGATTAAAATCTCCCGAAAGGCAAATGGCCATGTTATTGGGCACGTAATAAGTGTTGTAATAATTTTTAATGTTGGTGATGGAGGGATTTTTTAAGTGCTCCTGAGTACCGAGCACTGTTTGCGTACCATAAGGATGATGTGGGAAAAGGATGGCCAGTATTCTCTCGTATACCTTTCGAAAATCATTGGTCAGGGACATGTTCTTTTCTTCGTAAACAGTTTCCAGTTCAGTATGGAAGCCGCGAATTACATTGTTTTGAAAACGGTCTGCCTGAATTTTTGCCCAATTCTCAATTTGGTTCGAAGGAATATCTTCAGTATACACCGTCATATCGAAACCAGTATAAGCATTGGTTCCTGAGGCACCAATTGCCGTCATGAGTTTATCGTATTCGTTGGGAATAAATAACTTAGAGGCTTCGAAAGAAATGCTGTCTATAATTCTGTAAATAGCCCGGCGTTCGGCTTCGTCGGTTTTGGATCTGTACTCTTCGAACAGAGCCTCAATCTGGTCAAGCAGAGGTTTTTCCATTTCATAATTCATGGTTCCGAATTGTTTGCTACCCTTAAACATAAGATGCTCAAAATAATGAGCCAGACCCGTTGTTTCCGCAGGATCGTTCTTTGCTCCAACTTTGACGGCAACATACGTTTGTATTCGGGGTTCATCTTTATTCACGGTCATATACACTTTAAGACCATTGTCCAAGGTATATATTCTGGTGTTCATGGGATCTCGGGGGACACGCTCAAAGGCCTGATTGCATGCGCTTAAAAGCAACATCAAGAGACTGATCAGGCTTAAAAATTTAATTGTTTTCATAAAGACAGGTTTTATGGATATTAGCTTATATTGTGACAAAAGTAATGTTTTTTTTCGTTCCTTTGCATAGATTATTTAATTCTTTAGTTGAATGAAATTTGAAGAACTCGATTTAGAAGAAGAAGTCCTTGACGGACTCTGGGCTATGAATTTTCGGGAATGCACCCCGGTACAGGAATTGTCTATACCTATTTTGCTCGAAGGCAATGATTTAATTGGTTGCGCTCAGACCGGTACCGGCAAAACAGCCGCCTATCTTCTGCCGATTCTTAATAATCTGGTATTGGACAAATATACACAAAATGCCATCAGGGCTGTAATTATGGTGCCCACCAGAGAGCTGGCCCAGCAAATAGATCAACAGGTAGAAGGTTTTGCCTATTATTTACCTGTCTCTTCCATAGCTGTTTACGGCGGTAATGACGGTATGGTCTGGGAGCAACAGAAAAAAAGCCTGAATATGGGTGTCGACATCGTTATTGCCACCCCGGGACGTTTGCTGTCGTATATCAAGTTAGGTCTTATTGATCTGAGTCAGGTAAAATATTTTATCCTTGACGAAGCCGACCGTATGCTTGATATGGGCTTTATAGACGACATAATGCTCATTATTAAAGAATTACCCAAGAGAAGGCAAACCATGCTTTTCTCGGCTACCATGCCATCTAAAATTCGTGAATTGGCAAAAAAGATAATGCAACAGCCCAAAGAAATCAGGCTGGCCGTTTCCAGGCCCAACGAAAATATCGATCAATCGGCCTATATTTGTTATGAACAACAAAAACCCGAACTGGTAAATATCCTGTTTGGCTCTATGCAGATCGGCGAAAAAGTGCTCATCTTTGCTTCTTCCAAAATCAAAGTAAAAGAAGTTTGCCGCATCCTTAAACGACTCAAGCTTTCTGTTATCGAAATGCATTCCGATTTGGAGCAAGCCGAAAGAGAAAAGGTGATGCATAGTTTTAAGAACGGCAAAGTCCAGATACTGGTGGCTACCGATATTGTATCCAGAGGAATAGACATTGACGATATCGCCCTGGTGATCAACTACGATGTTCCCCACGACCCCGAAGACTACGTTCACCGTATAGGGCGCACAGCCCGTGCCGGCGAAAAAGGCAAAGCCATTACTTTTGTTTCGGAACAGGATCAATACGATTTTTTGCAGATTGAACGCTTTCTGGAAAAAGAAGTGGTAAAGCATCCGCTTCCTTCAACTTTGGGCGAAGCTCCCCTGTATAAGCCGCAAAAAGGCGGACGCAGTCGCTTTATTTCTAAATTGAAAGAAGGGGGCAGAAAAGGGAATTCAGGAGCTGCCAACAAAAAAAGCGGGCCCCGAAAACCTTTCAAAGGTGGAGCCCGCTCTAAACAATAAAGCTTATGTCTTAGCTTTCTTCGTCGGTAAAAGCTTCCGGAATTTGATCTATCAGCGAGGAGGCTTTTTCAAAATCCTCTTCCATGACGTGCAATAACACTGTAGAACTGGCTGAAAAAAAGCCGGGTGTGAAGACACTGTTTTCGTTGCTTAAAAAACAGGAAACCCCGTTGGCTTCGAGCATACTCTTAACAATATTGGCTTCGGTTGCAGTATTATACTCCCTCAGCACTACCGTTTTCTGCTGATCTTTCATAACTCGGGATCTAAAAAATTAATTATCACGTCTGGAATCCGGACGATGACGACCATCCCTGCCTCTGCCGGCATTATCGCCTCCCTGACGGCTTTCGGGTCTGGGACGACGTTCCCTTTCGGGACGTTCTTCGTATCCTTCGGGTTTCTCGAGCAATACCTTGTGCGATAATTTGAATTTTCCGGTTTTGGGATCGACATCCAACAATTTCACATCAATCTCGTCCCCTTCGTGCAGACCGGCTTCTTCAACTGTATCCAGGCGCTTCCAGGCGATCTCTGAAATATGCAACAAGCCGTCTTTACCGGGCATAAATTCCACAAAAGCCCCATAAGGCATAATAGAGCGAACCTTGCCCCGGTAGATTTCTCCCGGTTCAGGCACAGCCACAATGCTTCTGATTTTCGTTACGGCAGCGTCTATGCTGGCCTTGTTGGTGGCCGCAATTTCTATTCTGCCTTGTCCGTCAAGCTCTTCGATGGTAATAATGGCTCCTGTTTCTTCCTGCATTCCCTGAATGATCTTTCCGCCTGGGCCAATCACGGCACCGATAAACTCTTTGGGTATCCACATTAGTTCAATACGGGGAGCATTGGGTTTGAGTTCGGGACGGGGAGCAGGCAGAGTTTCAACAATCTTTCCGAGAATGTGCATGCGACCTTCGCGAGCCTGCATCAAAGCTTTTTCCAGTATTTCGTAAGGCAGGCCGTCCACTTTGATATCCATTTGAGTGGCTGTGATACCGTCTTTGGTTCCGGTTACCTTAAAGTCCATATCTCCGAGATGATCTTCGTCTCCTAAAATGTCCGACAATACCGCGAACTTTTTGTTATCGGTTATAAGCCCCATAGCAATACCGGAAACCGGTTTCTTAATGGGAACTCCTGCATCCATCAGAGCCAGGGTGCCGGCACATACCGTAGCCATCGAAGAAGAACCGTTTGATTCCAATATATCAGAAACCACTCTGATCACATAAGGATATTCTTCGGGCAGCATTCTTTTAAGAGCACGATGCGCCAAATTGCCGTGTCCTATTTCGCGACGTCCTACTCCCCGGCTGGCACGGGCTTCGCCTGTTGAGAAAGGAGGAAAATTATAATGCAACAAAAATCGTTCGGTGCTTTGATTCAGGGCATCGTCTACAATTTTTTCGTCCAGTTTGGTTCCCAGCGTAACCGAAGTAAGCGATTGGGTTTCGCCACGGGTAAAAATAGCCGAACCATGGCAGCCGGGCAAATAATCTACTTCTGACCAAATGGGACGAATTTCGGTGGTTGTTCTGCCGTCCAGGCGTTTGCCTTCGTCAAGTATGCTGCGACGCATGGCTTCTTTTTCTACATCGTGGTAATAACGCGAAATCATTTCGGCTTTAGCCTGAGCAGTTTCTTCGTCAAGAGCGGCTATATATTCCTCGCAAATTGCTTTAAAATTGGCTTCTCTCTGATGCTTGTCGGGATTTGCAGAGCTTGCTTCTGTATAGGCCTTGGCGTAGGTCTTGTCCCAAATGTCTTTGCGAAGTTCTTCGTCGTTTTCTTCGTGACAATATTCGCGTTTGACAGTTTTACCGGCCATTTCGGCCAACTCAAGCTGGGCACGACATTGAATCTTAATGGCTTCGTGTGCTATTTTGAGCGCTTCGAGCAAATCACTTTCCTGCACTTCGCTCATTTCACCCTCTACCATCATAATGTTCTCCATGGTAGCACCTACCATAATATCCATGTCGGCCTTTTTAAGTTCGGACGAGGTAGGGTTCAATTTAAATTGCCCGTCAATACGAGCCACGCGGACTTCCGAAATCGGGCCGTTAAAAGGTATATCCGAAACAGCCAGAGCTGCCGATGCGGCCAGTCCGGCCAAGGCGTCGGGCATATCTCCGCTGCCGTCGTTATCTGCAGAAAAAAGAATTACGTTAACTATGGTGTTAGCGTGAAAATCAGCCGGAAATAAAGGGCGTAAAACTCGATCGACCAGGCGAGAGGTCAATATTTCGGAATCAGAAGGGCGTCCTTCTCTTTTTATAAAGCCGCCGGGGAAACGCCCTGAAGAGGCAAACTTTTCTTTGTACTCTACCTGCAAGGGCATAAAATCAGTTCCCGGAACTGCATCGGCAGCAGCACAAACTGTAGCAAGTAATACAACGTTGTTCATCCGGACAACCACAGAGCCGTCTGCCTGCTTAGCCAATTTGCCGGTTTCAATGGTAATGGACCTTCCATCACCCAATTCAATCGTTTTGACAATCGGTGTCATCATAAAAATTTGTTTAAATTGTCTTTATGGGCCTTCATCGCCCATTTTAATCATTATAAAAATCGTGCAAATGTACGGAAAAAATTCACTATTTTTGCAGTTTTCTCATAATTTATTCTCACTGAATAAGTTCTGCGTTTTTTGTCTCGAAAAACTATATGAATAAGAAGCCGACTAATGAAGCCTGGGGTACAAGAATCGGATTAATCCTGGCCATGGCAGGAAATGCTGTTGGACTGGGCAATTTTCTGCGTTTTCCTATTCAGGCCATCCAAAACGGAGGCGGGGCCTTCATTATTCCATATCTCGTATCGTTTTTATTGCTGGGTATTCCTCTGATGCTGGTGGAGTGGAGTACCGGCAGATATGCGGGCCTCAGGGGACATCATTCTTCGCCTTTTGTACTTCAGAGTCTCGATAAGCGCCCGTATTGGAAATACATCGGAGTCATCGGCCTTTTTTCTAACATCGTCATCGCTTCGTATTATTGCTACATCGAAAGCTGGACCCTCTCCTATGTTTATCACTCCCTGATACGGACTTTTGATGGCATGACCGAGACTCAGGTCTCGGGCTTCTTCGATAATTACCTTAAATTAAGTACCTCAACTACGGGTATTCCTTACGAATCTATTTTTTTCTATATTCTTTGTTTAGGCATCAATATTTGGATATTAAGCCAAACCCTGCGCAAAGGAATCGAAAGAGCTGCTAAATTTTTTATGCCCCTTTTGGTAATATTCGGCCTCTTTTTGGTGATCAGGATTGTCACTATCAAAGCCGGAGAACAGGGAGCTATTAACGACGGCTGGGTAGGACTGGATTTTTTGTGGACACCCGACCTTAGCTCTTTATCCAATCCCAAAGTTTGGCTGTCGGCCGCCGGCCAGATCTTTTTTACCCTCTCGCTGGGTATGGGCTGTATACAATGCTACGCTTCCTACCTGAAAGAAAAAGACGATGTGGTACTCAACTCTATGACAGCAGGTTTTATGAACGAATTCACCGAAATAGTAATCGGCGGATCAATTATAATTCCCCTTTCCATCGGTTATTTTGGCATAGACAAAGTGATGGACTTAAGCCAGATTGGAGGTTTCGGCCTGGGGTTTCGCACTATGCCCTATTTGTTTGAACAATGGGGAGATATATTCGCCAGCCTGGCGGGAATAGCCTTTTTCGGTTTATTGTTTGGAGCGGGAATTACTTCTTCATTAGCGATGGGCTCGCCTATCGTGGGCTTTTTGAAAGATAATTTCGGCTGGTCAAGAAAAAAAGGAGCGCTTGCTTTCGGTGGAATAATCTTAGTATTTGGAATTCCAACGGTGTTGTTTTTCTCCAAAGGTGTATTTGATGAATACGATTATTGGGGAGGTACAATCGCTCTGGTATTGTACGCTGCTGCCGAGATTATTTTATTTTCCTGGATTATGGGAGTAGACCGGGGCTGGAAATTGATTCACCAGGGAGCCGACCTACGCATGCCCGGTGTTTTTAAATTTATCCTCAAGTACATCACTCCCACTATGCTGATCTTGATTCTGCTGGCCTCGGCAATAAAACCCAGAGACGATGATTGGTCCTTGTTGAGTCTTAAAGGCTGGGAATTAGACAAAAGCAGTATCATCGGTGAATTGTTCCACAAGGACATCGGTCCCAATAATACCTGGTTTGCCCAGGAATACTACGCCGAACAAGCAGGCCTTGTTCAGGGCGTTATACCTACAGAAACAGGAAACAGGCTGGATATTTTGACAGGAAACTCAACAAAAAGCTACCAGCTCCGTAGCAGGCATCAGTTAATGGTTGCCGAAGGGGACAGGGTCAATGTGGGAGATGTACTTTATAAAGGAAAAACCCTAAACACTGTTTTTTATATTGACAGCGCCAGAATCGGCCTGTTAATTTTGTTCCTGATGCTTTGTTTTTTGGTATGGAAAGCCAACAAGAAGTCTCATAATTACATTGAATTCGAACAATTTAACCAGAGATGAACAGTTCTGCCTTAGTAATAATGTTGAGTGTACAGATTGGTGTAAGTCTGTGCCTGTTGTATTTTTTTTATCGCATGTTCAAATCCCGGAACAATAAATCTAAACAGAATCACTCCCAAAATAATGCATAACCTTATGTGAATATCCCTTGGAAACAGGAATAGATTTAACCTTTTCTGAATCCAGGTCAATGTAAATTCCTTCTTTTTCTTTGCGGATCACCTTTACCTTGTCCGAATTGATAATATAGGATCGGTGACAACGCATTAGTGAGCTGTTAGCAAAGCTTTCTTCTATGGTTTTGAGCTTACAACGTAATAAATAATTGCACATGGCCCCTTTGTTCATGTAGTACACCTTGATGTAATTATCGTGTGATTCTATGTAATATAGATTATCCAGTTTTATAGACAACCTCAGATTGCCATAATTGTCGGTCAAATGGATCAATTCTTTATCTTTATTGGCCAATTCATCGTCCGAAACAAAATCTTTATAATTGAGCAGACGCAAAGTTCTGTTTTTATCGTTCAGTGCGCAATACAAAATAGAAATCGTATCAGGTAAAATCAGAATCAACGAAGTATACAAAAGAGCCCTGGGGAAAATAGCCCAGAAAGAAGCCCCCGTTTGATCAATAAAGGTGATAGTAACAAAAGTATAAAGCATGGTTATGAGCACAATCTCGGCAAACAACCAAACGAAAAACCCTAAGAAAGTAAGTTTGAACCATTTATTACTATTGTATATCAAGACTCTGCTTAGGATTAAAATCAAGGCCGATACAGCCAAAACACCTACCGTGAAGAAAAAATAGTTGGATTTCCCCAAATCAAACCAGGCTGTGGACGAAAAAGGGGTATAAATGTTTAAAAAAATGATAGAAAAAAGTATAGTAAACAGCAATGAACCAAGCATTTGGTTCTTTTGCAACAGGTAAGAGGGAACCTTTTGATTTATCATTTTTTACTTTTTTGGGGCAAATGCTATCTACAAACGGGGACAAATGTAAAAACTATTTGGTCACAAATAACAAGATTTGACCACCGATATCCACATTTTCGCCACATTTTGAAATTTATTCACCACATAAACTTGTCCGGGAACTTATAACAGAGCTACATTTGCGGCCTCAAATTCATAGAAATAAAAAATGAAAATTACAGGAACAGGGAGCGCTTCTCCCTCCTTGACGGTCAGCAACGATATGCTGGCCACTTTTTTGGATACCAGCGATGAATGGATCCAAACCCGAACCGGAATAAAAACCAGACAAATCATTTCGACGGAACAACTAAAAGATTTAGCTGCTCAGGCTTCCACAAATGCAATTCAACAAGCAGGCATCAAAGCTGAAGAGCTGGATTATATTATTTGCTCCAACACCATAAATGAATACGTAACTCCCGCCCTAAGCTGCATTCTTCAGGGCATGCTTGGAGCCACTTGTCCTTGTATTGACCTTAACGGAGCCTGCGCCGGCTTCATTTACGCACTGGATATGGCCGACGCCCTGTTTAAAAGGGGCAATATGGAACATATTCTGGTCATATGCGCAGAAGAGCCCAGCCGTATGGTCGACTGGACTAAACGTGATACCTCTGTACTTTTTGGAGATGGAGCCGCGGCAGTAGTCCTTAGTAAGGGAGAAGGTTTTATTTCTTTCAAACTTTCCACTATTAGCAATACCGAAGCCTTGTATCAGATCCGTAAATTGCAGGACACTCCATTTATAAATAAAGAAGAAGAAGACAGCGCATTGGTAATGAAAGGACAGGATGTTTTCAAATTAGCGGTTAATTGCTCTTTGAATGATATAAAAGATGTTCTTAAAATGGCTGATGTAAAAGCAACTAATGTCGATCACTTTCTGTTGCATCAGGCAAATATGAGAATCATTGACACTGTAATGAAATATATGAAACAAAGTGAAAAGAACTTTCCCCATAACGTTGAACGTTACGGTAATACATCCTCGGCCAGCATTCCGATGTTGCTTGACGAATTGAACAGAAGCAATAAATTAAAAACCGGACAGAAACTCGTTTTCAGCGCATTCGGAGCAGGTTTTACCACAGGTGCCTGTCTGCTGGAATGGACTAAATAAGATTGATTAATATGATAAAAACCAGAATAAATACTCTACTGGGGATAGATTATCCCGTTTTTCAGGGAGGAATGGCGTGGATATCAGAATCCCGATTGGCCTCAGCAGTTTCCAATGCCGGAGGTTTGGGACAAATATCTTCGATCAACGCCAGTGTTGATGTCGTGAGGCAAGAAATCAGAAATTGCAAAGCCTCAACTTCCAGACCCTTCGGTGTCAACATTATGCTGATGAATCCCAACGCCGACGACATTGCTCAAATAGTGATCGAAGAAAAGGTGCCGGTAGTAACAACCGGAGCCGGAATGCCCGGAAAGTATATGAATGATTGGTTGAAGGCCGGAATAAAGGTCATCCCCGTAGTTCCGTCCTCAGCTATCGCAAAGCGCATGGAAAATATGGGAGCCTGCGCCGTCATTGCCGAAGGAGGCGAATCGGGAGGACATATCGGCGAAATCAACACCATGGCCCTGGTACCTCAGGTTTGCGATGCCGTCAGTATTCCGGTAATAGCTGCCGGAGGGATTGCAGACGGCAGAGGTTTTGCCGCCGTGCTTATGCTGGGCGCCGAAGGAGTACAGTGCGGAACTCGTTTCCTGCTTTCCTCAGAATGCATCATCCACGAGAATTACAAAAACAAACTAATCGCCGCGCACGATTCCGATACTATTGTTACCGGAAAAAGCCTGGGACATCCTGTACGTTCTCTAAAAACTCCCTTTTCCAAGAAGTTTGCCGAAATGGAAAAAGATCCTACCTTTACTGCTAAAGATATTATGGATTTTGGCACAGGCTCGCTTAGAAAAGCTGTACTGGAAGGAGATCAGCTAATGGGTAGCTATATGGCAGGACAATGTGTCGGAATGGTAAACGAAATTCTTCCGGCAAAACAAATTATAGAAGACCTTGTTCGTAGTGCAGAGCTTCTTTTGTCAAACACCAATAAATGGATGGAAAAATGAAAAGAGTTGTAATTACAGGTATAGGAGCAATATCTCCTATTGGCAATGATACCAATACCTTTTGGAATAATCTTAAAAACGGAGTCTGCGGAATTGATACCATCAGCAGTTTTTCCACCGAAGAACTGCCGGTAAAAATTGCGGCAGAAGTAAAAGGGTTTAAACCCGATTCATACGGCATAGACGCTGCCACAGCCCGCAAGAACGACCGTTATGCCCTCTTTGCACTGGCCGCGGCCAATCAGGCTATGAAAGACAGCAATATAACAATTGAGCCTGAGCGCCTGGGTGTATACATAGGCTCGGGGATAGGCGGGATGAATACTTTTGTTGCCGAAACCACCAAAATGATACAAAAGGGACCACAATGGATATCTCCTCTATTTGTACCTATGATGATCTCGAATATTGCTTCGGGTAACGTTGCCATTGCACATAACGCACAAGGGGTCTGTCTTCCGATAGTGACAGCCT
>JAQUTN010000065.1 GCA_028694375.1 Bacteroidales bacterium | reverse complement strand
AAATCCGAGGCTTCTTCGGTGCCGTAACGCAGATTCAGGGCTGCCAGCATGTCGCCTTCTGCAGTGGTGCCTACTCCGGTTCTGCGGCCCTGGGCTGTTTTTGCTTTGATTTTTTCCCAGAGAACACGTTCTGCACGTTTGATTTCGCTGTCTTCGGGATCGGAATCAATCTTTTCGAGAATCATATCGATTTTTTCCATTTCCAGATCGATGATATCGTCCATAATGCGTTGAGCCAGCGCCACATGTTTTTTGAATAGCTCATAATCAAAATTGGCTTCGGCAGTAAAGGGCTTGTTTACATAAGAATAAAGATTGATGGCCAAAAGACGGCAACTGTCGTAAGGGCAGAGAGGAATCTCACCGCAGGGATTGGTAGAAACCGTGCGGAAACCCATGTCAGCGTAACAATCGGGCAGCGATTCGTTCACAATAGTATCCCAAAACAGCACACCGGGTTCGGCCGACTTCCATGCATTGTGTACAATTTTTTTCCATAAAGCTTTGGCGTTGATTTCTTTGGTTATGATCGGATTGGATACATTAACCGGATATTGCTGCGCATAGGGCAGGTTTTCGGTGGCTGCCTGCATGAATTCGTCCGTCAGCTTTACCGAGACATTGGCTCCGGTCACTTTGCCTTCGATCATTTTGGCATCAATAAAAGATTCAGAATCGGGATGCTGAATGGAAACTGTCAGCATCAGGGCACCACGTCTGCCGTCCTGAGCTACTTCGCGGGTAGAATTGGAATAACGTTCCATAAAAGGCACAATACCGGTAGAGGTCAGTGCGGAATTCTTAACGGGTGTACCTTTGGGGCGAATGTGCGAAAGATCGTGGCCTACTCCGCCGCGGCGTTTCATCAGTTGAACCTGCTCTTCGTCAATTTTAATGACGGCACCGTAAGAATCAGCAGCTCCGTCAATACCAATCACAAAACAATTGGACAGAGAGGCTACCTGAAACTTATTTCCAATGCCCGTCATGGGGCTGCCTTGAGGAATAATATAACGGAAACGGTCAAACAGGTCGAAAAGTTCCTTAGCCGAGAGAGGATTGGGATAGTTGTTTTCGATGCGGGCAATTTCGTTGGCCAGACGCCAATGCATGTCAGCAGGTGATTTTTCGTACAAATTGCCAAATGAATCTTTTATGGCGTATTTGTTCACCCAGACTCTGGCGGCCAATTCGTCGCCTTGAAAATACTCCAGCGAAGCCGCAAAGGCTTCTTCTCGTGTGTAGGTTTTTTCTTCCATGATAAATAATGTAGTTATAGTAATTGATATTATTTTAATTCCTCTGCTAAAATCTTAGGCTTAGTACTTTTGGATTTGCAATATTAAGTCAAATAATCTGGTGAAAAAAAAAATCAACGTAAAGATATTATTAATTCTTTCAAGTAGTTATTCAAAAATATATAAGATGCTAATAGTAAGCATAATAAGAAAATTCAATAAAAAGAAGAAATAGGAAAAAGAAAAATATTCAGTAAAAATAGTATGGTCAAAGTTGATAAAAAAAATAATTGGGAAGATTTTTTTAAAAACCTATCTTTGCAAAGAGAAAAAACCAAAGCTTAAATTACCTCCCTATGGATTCGATGAAAAAAAGAGCCACAGTACGTGCCTATTCCCAACAAGACATTAAGCCGGAACTGCTGGATGAATTGCTGGAAATTGCCTGCCGTTCTTCCAACACCGGCAATATGCAAGCCTACAGCATCATAGTGAGCCGTGATCCGGAGCGCAAAAAAGCCCTGGCAGCCTGCCATTTTAACCAGCCCCAAGTGCTCAATGCCCCGGTAGTCTTGACTTTTTGTGCCGATTTCAACCGTTTTGGCCGCTGGTGTGCCCAACGTAATGCTCAGGCCGGTTTCAACAATATTCAGGCTTTGACCTACGCCTCGATCGATGCTGTCATTGCAGCTCAAACTTTATGCGTGGCAGCCGAAGAAAAAGGTCTGGGTATCTGCTATCTGGGAACAACTACCTATCTGGCTGGAGAAATAATCGAGCTTTTGAAATTACCGCCTTTGGTGTTCCCGGTTACTACTGTAAGCCTGGGCTGGCCTCTGGAAACTCCCGTGCAATGCGAAAGGCTCCCGCTGGAAGCGATTATTCATTCCGAAACCTATAGCGATTACAGTCCCGCTGATATTGATCGTTTGCATCTGGCCAAGGAACAATTGCCCGAAAACCGGCATTTTGTCGAGATCAATCATAAAGAAAACCTTGCTCAGGTCTTTGCCGAAATCCGTTACACCAAAAGAGACAACGAACATTTCTCCGACACCCTGGCACAGGCAGTAAAAAAACAGGGTTTTTATTGAAATAATATTTTTTCAATTTTCTGGATATCGCTGCGCAAACTTTTGTCGGTCTCTATCCAGTCGTTTACCGTTTTGCAGGCATGAATCACCGTGGCGTGGTTGCGTTTGCCCAATAATTCGCCTATGCGGGCATAGGAACTGTCGGTGTATTTTTTGGAAAGATACATGGCAATTTGCCGGGCGTGAGCCACTTCCTGCTTTTTGGAGCGGGTTTGTATCAGTTGGGGTTCCAATTTGTAATACCTGCAGACTTCGTTTTCTATCAGTTCCACCGATATGGGGCGTTCTCTTACCTGAATAGAGTTGTCCACCACCTGTTTGCAGAGCTCCAGGTCGACGTTCTTGCCATTAATGATGGAATGAGCCATCAGTGACACCACGATGCCTTCCAGGTCGCGGATATTGTCTTTGGCGTGTTGCGCAATAAATTCAACCACCTCGTCAGGAAACTCCAGACCGTCCCGATGAATTTTACTTGTGAGAATGTCCAGGCGCAATTGATAATCGGGCTGGGTGATTTCGGCGGTAAGTCCCCATTTAAACCTGGTCAGCAGGCGATCTTCCACTCCCTGTAAATCTTTGGGAGCCCGGTCGCAGGTCAGTACAAGTTGTTTGCTGTTTTGATGCAGGTGATTGAAAATATGGAAAAACACGTTTTGCGTACCCTGTTTCCCCGACAATTCATGAATATCGTCTATCAGCAGCAGGTCGATACTTTGGTAAAAATGGATAAAATCGTTGATGCTGTTGTTGAGGTAAGCCTGAGAATATTGTACCTGAAACAAATGTGAGGAAACATAAAGCACTCTCAATTCCGGGTTTTTATAAAGCGCATGATTGCCGATAGCGTGCAAAAGGTGAGTTTTGCCCACGCCGGATTTACCGTAGACAAAAAGGGGGTTGAATATAGTCTTGCCCGGGCTTTCGGCTATGGAAACGCCAGCCGTACGCGAAAGTTTATTGCTGTTGCCGGCAATAAAATTTCCAAAATGAAAACCGGAGTTTAGTTGCGGATCCAGCCTGTTAGGCAGCAATTGCTCGAAAGGACTTACCAGGGCAGCTTTGCTGTTAGGCGGCAGGTTTTGGATAGCCTTTTCCTTATTAGGTCGTTGATCGGGTGTAATGTCGATGAAATTGTCCGATAACTTAATTTTGTACAGTAAGCGGGTAGGTTTTCCGGTAATGCGTTGCAGGCTTTTGCCGATTACATCCGAAAAATTACTTTCGATGTGCTCAAAAAAGAAATGCGTGGGAACCTGTATGAGTAAATCCTCGTTTTGATACTTAAGAGGAATAATAGGGAGCAGCCAGGTAGAAAAGTTTGATTCCGGAACAATGTCTTTGACAATGTCGAGGCATTTGCTCCACAATTCTTCATGGTTAAAATTAAAATCCATAATTATTCCTCTGAGTTTAGCTTGAATCGTACTGCAAATTTTTGAAGAAAAATCGAATTAAACAAACGAAGAATTTGTTCAAAAGTTTTGCAAATACGTATCTGTTTTAGTCTTAATCAATTAGGTTTAAATGTCAGATATTCAATGATTTGATTAAATATTCAAATCGCAACAATCTTATAAATAGCGCTTTGTAATTTTGGCAGTTTTATTTGTTAAAATGGCAGTAATCTTCTCAATCGCTTTAGGACAAAGCCCATAACAGACTAGTGTTATTTTTACATTAAGTTTTAAAACCTGCTATATAATTCTAAAAACACTCTCAAATGCCTGTATAAATATGCGCCTAATTCTCTAATTTCCCTCGATTTCTATTTTTTTTTAGTCATTTTTGATTCTTTGAACCAAAGAGCGAAAAATGAACGTAACGTTTTGGCTGTGCTCTTAAGTCCAGCAGGAGTTCGTTGGCACTCGAGGCCGTTTGGTTCAGGTTGAAGTACAATTGAGTATCGTTCAGCAACAAGCCCAGGCTGTTGTCAGGCCTGGTCAGGCGCAGGCTTATGTCCTGCAAAATCAACACTGTACTGTCGACTCGATGGCTGATACCTGCAAAATCAACAGCCCTGAGCTCCTGTCCAAGAGCAGAAAAATTAGTGCTCAAAGAATCGATGTTTCTGATGGCCGAGGGTATTTCGTTGGCCATCAAAAGATCAAGCCTGGCCGAAGCAGAGGCCAACTTGTCACCCGCCTTGCGTACCGAAGCCAGGCTCTTGTTCAGGTCGCCTCCTTCGTCCAGCTGGGCTTCCAGTTGGGCAACAACTCTGCCGGTTTGTTGAATCAGGTCTTGCATACCCGGCAAAAGCTCTACTTCCAGTATATCGAGCAGGCCAGCTTTGCGTTCGGCCTGCAGGCTATCTCCGTCGGCCAGCATCCGGGGACCGGAGCCCGGAATCAAAAAGATTTTGGGATTACCCATCAGGGCAGGCTCCAAAACCGCCCGGGTGCCCGTGGGCAATTTAAGTTCGTTTTCAAGGCTCAGTTCTACCAAAATATGACCGGGGGAATCGTATTGATACTCGATACTTTTAACCAGTCCCACCTGGAAACCGTCCAGCATGACCGGAGCCGAAGTCACCAGGCCGTCAATTTGGTCGTATACAACAAAATACTGCCGAGCTTGCTTGAGCAGATTAATGCCTTTGAGGTAATTCAGCCCCCAGATAAACAGAGCGACGGCAATTATCACCGTCAACCCGATCCGGCTCTCTTTGTTTAGTTTAAATTTCTTCATAATTTCTTCATTGCTTTTACCGAAACTTGTCAGTGGGTAGCAAGGAGGCAAAAGACCGACTTCTTGCGTTTTGACGCATTAGGGTTTTGACCTGGCTTCTTCCATACTGATACGCTTGTTGTCCTTAAAAGCGACAAGGAAAGCATCCGGAAATAGTGAGCTGATCTTTTTGCGTTCTGTCGCCGCTTCCTTTTCGGTAGCGAAAGCACCGTAGGTGTATTTATATATTTTCTTTTCCTGATAATAATCGATGCTTTTCAGCCCTCTGAATTCTTTGTCGTTATTATCCAGGAGTGTGCGTGTGGCAAAGAGCTGTATCTTGTAAACCGGAGCTCCCGAAGCTATTTCAACTTCCCGATTAGCCCGGGCAAGTGCCGGCGAAGAGTCTGTATCATCTCCGGAAGCTTTAGCCATGGATTTCCGTTGGTAATCGTCTTTGAACTTAACCACGGCATCGTAGATGCAATGTGTCAGTTCATTCTGGCCCTTTTCGCTTTTCAGGTAACGTTCCTCATCGGGATTGGTTATAAAACCCAGCTCTACCAGCACCGAAGGCATGCCGGTGTCCCAGAGTACCCAATAGGGAGCCTGACGTACACCACGGTCTGTACGTTTTTTATGCACAAAGCCGTTCTGTACCAGCGAGGCAAAAGCAATACTCTGATCCATGTGGGCATCCTGCAGGAATTCGAACATTATATAAGATTCGGCCGAAGTGGGATTGAAACCCTCGTAACGTTGTTCGTAATCCTCTTCGAGCAGTATAACACTGTTTTCGCGTTTGGCCACTTCGATGTTTTCCTTGAGTTTGTCCTGGCCCAGTGTAAATACAGAAGCCCCGGTAACCTTTTTGTTGTTCACCCCGTCGGTATGAATCGAAATAAAAAGATCGGCTTTGGCTTTGTTGGCTATTCTGGATCTTTCTTCGAGTTTTACAAAAACGTCGGTATTGCGGGTATAAATCAGTTTGATGTCTTTGTTGTTGGTTTCGATGAGTTTACCCAGTTTCAGGGCAACGGCAAGCACTATGTTTTTTTCGTAAGCTGTGGCTCCTACAGCTCCCGGATCTCTGCCTCCGTGTCCGGGATCGACAACTACCGTAAATGGTTTTTCAGCTCCCGATAAGCTCTGATTAAATGTGATGGCAAGGAATAAGGCCAAAAACAGGAGGCGAAAGTACATAGATTCAATGCTTAGCGTAAATTAAAACAAGCACAAAAATAGAAAATAAACCCTGATGCAGCAAATATGAATTTAATCTTTATAATCCGGATACAAAAGATAGATTGACCGCAGTTGTCGGTAAGCTTCCAGGTCGTCTTGCCAGCCGGCCCGGATTTCTGCCTGAGCCCAGTCGGCCAGAATCTGTTCTCTTAATGATGAGTTACCGGCCAATAAGTCAAAAAAGCGGGCATGAGCAAAAAAAGCTTCTTTCATGCCGGAACGACGGTACATGCTTAGCAAATAGTCCAGATTCAGGCCCCGGGGGCAGTCTTCCTTGCTCAAATCGAGTCCGTAACAGGTCTGATGCCGGTACAAACTTCCTTCTCCGGTGGGAGTGAAAGTGAATTTTCCAAAAAGGGGATCGGGATAACCCAGTAGTTTAAAAGGAGCCTCCGTGCCTCTGCCCACACTTATCAGGCTGCCTTCGAACAAACAGAGCGAAGGATAAAGGCAGACAGCCTGTTGGTCGCGGAGATTAGGCGAAGGCCTTATGGGTAGGGTATAAGGCTGCCCGTGACGCCAGCCACTGACAGGAATAACTCTGAGTTTACAACGCAGTCCCTTTGGCAACCAGCCTTCTCCGTTAATCATCAAGGCCAGTTCCCCCAGCGTACAACCGTGTAACAAAGGAATGGGATGCATGCCCACAAAGGAAGTATATCCTTTTTGCAGCACAGGTCCGTCTATGGTGTCGTTGGGATTGGGTCTGTCCAGAACGATGAGTTCTACCTCCGATTCGGCGCAGGCTTCCATCAGGTAATGCAATGTGCTCAGGTAGGTAAAGAATCGGGTGCCCACGTCCTGAATGTCAAAAACCACCAGGTCGAGATGTTGCATTTGCTCAGCACTTGGTTTTTTCTGTTGGCCATAGAGGGAATAGACTTTTAGATTTGTCAGACTGTCCACTCCGTCGTGGATAGTTTCGCCGGCCTGGGCCTCTCCTCTGAAACCATGCTCGGGAGCGAACAAAAAAGCCGGTTTCAGTCCCGCACGACAAAGGCTGTCGACTAAGCTGGTAGTACCGATTCGGGAACTTTGGTTAAGCACCAGGGCAAAGCGTTTGCCCTGCAGCAGAGGAAAATAATCGGAGGTTTTTTCGGCACCCGTATTTATGTATGTCTCTGTGGTTTTTCCCCGACTGCTGTTGCTTAGGCAGGAAAAGAAACAAGAGCAGCAGAAGCAAACTATAAATAGAGTGAATTTGGTCATGTAACAGCCCGGATAGTTGTGTGTACAAAAATAATTCTTTTTCTTTGCCCTGCAAGCGCCCTGTTTCAAAAGCTCCGGCTGCCAAGCCCCGCAAATAATGAATGCACTACAATTGTTACACCGCTATCTGGATCCTTACCCCGGTCTTTTTGATATAGTTTATACTCATGGCAGGTCAATAGCAGACAAAGTACTTAAGATCCTGGACTCACATACCGAAATACAAGCCGACAGAAAGTTTATCGAAGAAGCCGCCCTGTTGCATGATATTGGTGTATACAAGACTTTTGCGCCCGACATAGCCTGCTTTGGTACACAGCCTTATATTTGTCACGGCTATCTGGGTGCCGACATCCTCAGGGCCGAGGGTTACGGGAGGCACGCCCTGGTGTGCGAGCGGCATACAGGTACAGGCATCAGCCTGCAGGAAATCATAGACAAACAATTGCCTCTGCCACATCGGGATATGTTGCCTGTCAGTATCGAGGAGCAGTTGATCTGTTTTGCCGATAAATTTTTTTCCAAAACCAAGCTGCAAAAAGAACGTAGCACGGGCGAAGCCCGGCGTAAACTGGAGCGATTTGGCCCCGAAACCCTGGAGCGTTTCGATTTTTGGTGCAAGAGCTTTCTGTAATCCATCGGATTTACGTACTTTTGTCCCTTTGATCCCTGGGTAGTATGATGGATGTACAACCTGATTTTAAGTCAATTACATTGAAGCAGCTCAAGAATCCCGTTCAGCATTTAAACGCGGCCCGGCCCAAAAGCAGATTCTGCGGAGGCTTTTTTGGCTCCTTACTCAGATGTATACTGCTGATTCTCCTGTTTTTTTCTGCTTCTGCCGGTCAAATCGCCCTGAGCCAGGCCCGAGTTAGGGACACTGTTGTCAGGGATTCCCTTAATACTTCTTCTTCCACGGAAAGGACCTTGCTTCCGGATAGCCTGCAAGCCGGCCCCGACAGCCTGGCGCCCATGGAGGAAAAAGCAGACCAAGGCCTGGAAGGCATCAATGCCGTTGTGGAATACCAGGCCGAAGATTCCCTGATTTTCGAAGGCGGTGGTATGGGACGTTTATACAGGCAAGGGCAGGTAATGTACGATGACCTCAACCTCGAAGCCGATTACATCCAGATGCAGATGGACAGCAGCCTGATTTACGCCAGCGGAGTTGAAGATACTACCGGAACAGTAAACGGAGATCCTGTTTTTAAGGATGCCAGTGGCGAATACGTTTCCAAGAACCTCAAATACAATTTCAACACCCGGCGGGGTATCATCAGCCAAGTAGTTACTCAGCAGGGCGAAGGCTACGTAGTAAGCGGCATAACCAAAAAAATGGAAGACGATGCCCTTTACATGATCGACGGCAAATACACTACTTGCGAAAACCACGATCATCCACACTTTTACCTGCAACTAAGCAAAGCTAAGGTTCGCCCCAAAAAAAACATTGTGGCCGGCCCTGCTCATTTAGTGGTCGAAGATGTGCATTTGCCCCTGTTTATCCCCTTTGGTTTTTTCCCCTTTACCGAATCCTACTCTTCGGGAATTATAACACCAACCTACGGCGACGAACTTTCCCGTGGTTTTTACCTCAAAGACGGAGGTTATTATTTTGCCCTCAGCGATTACCTTGATTTGGCCCTGACGGGAGAACTTTATTCTAAAGGATCCTGGGGAGCCCGGCTACGGACCAATTACCGCAAACGCTACAAGTTCTCGGGTGCCCTCAACGCCTCCTACCTGGTGAGTGTCACCAGCGAAAAGAATCTGCCCGACTATGCTCAGTCCCAGAACCTGAGCCTTACCTGGAGCCATGCCCAGGATCCCAAAGCCAATCCTTTCCGTAGTTTTTCGGCCAGTGTTAATTTTGCCACCAGCGGCTACAGCCGCAACGATATAGCATCGTATTATAACCCCGAAGTCTTTTCGACCAACACCAAAAGTTCCAGCGTCAACCTGACTCAGCGTTTTCCCAATTTCCCGCTTACCCTCAGTGCCAGTATGAGTGTTTCCCAACGCAGCAAAGACTCCGTGTTGACGGTTTCACTGCCCAATCTCACGGCCAGTGTTTCGCGTTTTTATCCTTTTAAGCGCAAGAATCCGATAGGCAGAGAGCGTTTTTACGAAAAAATCAGTATGAGCTATACCGGATCGCTG
Source organism: Bacteroidales bacterium (assembly GCA_028694375.1). Taxonomy (GTDB): domain Bacteria; phylum Bacteroidota; class Bacteroidia; order Bacteroidales; family UBA1402; genus UBA1402. The sequence continues at coordinate 914 of JAQUTN010000065.1, read as the reverse complement.
GCCAACAGCATCAGCGAAGTCAAAGAATACGATTTCTTCAAAAAATCGCTGGTTCGCGACTGGCGCAACGGTATGCGTCACAGCATCCCCGTTTCGGCCACATTCAATGTATTGAATTACATCAATATCACTCCCTCTTTTTCGTATACCGAACGCTGGTACACCAGCTCCATCGACAAGTACTACGATCCGGGTCTTGATCAACTGGTTACCGATACCCTCTGGGGCTTTAACCGGGTCTGGGATTATTCGGCCAGTGTCAGTGCTTCTACCAAGTTATACGGCTTTTTTCAACCTTTGCCTCAGTTGTTCGGCACCAAGGTCAATATGATCCGTCATGTCTTCACGCCCAGTGTTTCGCTCAGTTACCGCCCCGATTTTGGCGAGGCGCAATACGGTTATTACGAAACCCTCAATTACCTCGATGTGAATGGCATCGAAAAGACCCATACTTATTCCCGCTACCAGAATTCTCTCTACGGAACGCCCGGCAGAGGCAAATCGGGCACGGTCAGCTTCAATGTGTCCAACAACCTCGAAATGAAAGTCAGGGACGACAAGGACACTGTGAATCTCTTCAAGAAAGTAAGCCTCATCGACAATTTCTCTTTTGGCACCTCCTACAATATGGCGGCCGACAGTTTGAACTGGAGCAATATTTCGGCCAATATCCGTATCAAGTTCGGCGATGTGTATACCCTGAACTTGAGCGGTTCTTTTGACCCTTATACCTATATATTGAACAGTGCCGGCAATCCGGTGCGGGTCAACGTTACCCAGTTCGAAAAATACGGCATTCCCGGCCGTTTGGTGGGTACGGGTACTTCTTTTTCGTATTCCATCAACAACGATACTTTCAAAAAGAAAGAAAAAGACAAAAAAGGCAAAGGGGGAGGAGGTTTATCCGGTTCCGG
>JAQUTN010000064.1 GCA_028694375.1 Bacteroidales bacterium | reverse complement strand
GTACGCGTCGTCCTTACAGTTCGGAGGGTTCTCAGGATCGTCCCCGTCGCAATTACGGTGATCAGGGCAATAGTTTTGGCAGTTACGGTTCAGACCGTCCCCGCCGTCCTTTTGGCAGTGAAGGATCTCAGGATCGTCCCCGCCGTCCTTACAGTTCGGAGGGTTCTCAGGATCGTCCCCGCCGCAATTACGGTGATCAGGGCAATAATTTTGGCAGTTACGGTTCAGATCGCCCCCGCCGTCCTTATAACAGCGAGGGTTCTCAGGATCGTCCCCGCCGCAGCTATGGCGAAGGTTCCCAGGATCGTCCTCGTCGCAGTTATGGTGACCAGGGCAACAGCTTTGGTAATTTTAATTCAGATCGTCCCCGCCGTCCTTATAGCAACGAAGGTTCCCAGGATCGTCCGCGTCGTCCTTACAGTTCGGAGGGTTCACAGGATCGTCCCCGCCGCAGTTACGGTGACCAGGGCAATAGTTTTGGCAGTTACGGTTCAGATCGCCCCCGCCGCAGCTTCGGCAGTGAAAGCTCTCAAGATCGTTCCCGTCCTCGTCCCATATTTAAAGACGACTCAGATAGGCTGCGTCCTGATGGCCGGCCCAAACGTCCCCGCATCAAGAAATCTTCTTCTGACGATTCCGGCCATTCCACGTTTAGAGAGATGTCTATTCCTAAATATGCTCCTAACCTGGATCCCGATACCCCGATTCGTTTAAATAAATTTTTGTCTAACGCCGGCGTTTGCTCCCGCAGGGAGGCCGATGAATTTATCCAGGCCGGAGTTGTCAAAGTAAATGGTGAAGTTGTTTCCGAACTGGGAGTCAAGATTAAGCCTACCGACGAAGTCGTGTTTCATGACCAACCTGTTAACATTGAGCGCAAAGTCTATGTTTTGCTCAACAAGCCCAAAGACTGCGTAACCACCTCCGATGATCCCCAGGAACGTTTGACCGTGATGGATTTGGTAAAAAATGCCTGCCGTGAAAGGATTTATCCCGTTGGAAGGCTCGACAGGAATACAACCGGCGTATTATTGCTTACCAACGATGGTGATTTGGCTTCCAAGCTATCGCATCCCAAGTACGAGAAACGCAAAATATATCAGGCAACCCTCGATCGGGATCTTAACGAAGAAGACATGCAAAAAGTAGCCAAAGGCATAGTGCTGGATGATGAAAAAATTGCCGTGGACGAAATCAGTTTTGTGTCTCTGGATCAAAAAAATGTAATCGGAATTGAGATACATTCCGGACAGAACAGAGTAGTGCGTCGTATTTTTGAACAAGTGGGTTATAAAGTGTACAAGTTGGACCGGGTTTATTTTGCCGGCTTGACCAAAAAGAATCTGCCGCGTGGACGTTGGAGATATCTCAGTGATAAAGAAGTTTCCCTGCTTAAAATGGGTGCTTTTGTCTAAAGTTGATCAGAACCATGAATAAATTGCAAAAAACAAGAATTGTAGACCTGCTGCAAAGAGAAGATTTTGGAACTGAAGTACAGGTCAAAGGCTGGGTCAGGACCCGGCGCGGTAATAAACAGGTAGGTTTTATTGCTTTGAACGACGGCTCTACTATTCATAATATTCAAATTGTAGTAGAATTAGCTTCTTTTGATGAAGAACTGCTCAAACAACTGACCACCGGTGCCTGCATCAGGGTGAATGGTGTGCTTGCGGAATCGCCGGCTCAGGGTCAAAAAGCTGAGATTCAGGCCAAAGAGATCGAAGTTTACGGAATTGCCGATCCCAATACCTATCCTTTGCAAAAGAAAGGCCATACCCTGGAATTTTTAAGAGAAATTGCTCATTTACGCCCCAGAACCAACACTTTTGGGGCGATATTCAGGATCAGGCATGAAATGGCTCAGGCCATACATCGTTTTTTTCACGAGAACGGCTTTTATTATTTTCATTCACCCATTATCACAGCCTCCGACTGTGAGGGTGCGGGGCAAATGTTTCAGGTTACCACGCTGGATCTGTATAATTTAAAAAAGAACGAAAAAGCCGCAATCGATTATTCCGAAGACTTTTTTGGCAGACAAACCAGTCTTACGGTATCCGGCCAGCTCGAAGCTGAATTGGCGGCTATGGCACTGGGATCGGTTTATACTTTTGGGCCTACATTCAGGGCCGAAAATTCCAACACGCCCCGTCACCTGGCAGAATTTTGGATGGTAGAACCCGAAGTGGCTTTCAACGAAATTCAGGATAATATTGACCTGGCTGAACGTTTCATAAAATACTGCATAAAATGGGCTTTGGAGCGTTGTCAGGACGATCTTGAATTTTTGAGCAAAATGTACGACAACGACTTGTTTGACCGGCTTGAGTTTGTAGTAAAAAACCAGTTTGTGCGTTTGTCCTATACCGAAGGTATCAAGATTCTGGAAGCGGCTATAGCCAAGGGGCAAAAATTTGAATTTCCTGTTTACTGGGGTGCTGACCTGGCGTCTGAGCACGAACGTTATCTGGTGGAAGAGCATTTCAAGAAACCGGTAATTTTAACCGACTATCCCAAAGAAATCAAGTCGTTCTATATGAAACAAAACGACGACGGAAAGACGGTACGTGCTATGGATGTGTTGTTCCCCAAAATCGGCGAAATCATAGGCGGCTCACAGCGTGAAGAAAACTACGACAAATTGGTGAGCCGGGCCAAAGAAATGGGAGTCCCCGACAAAGATATTTATTGGTATTTGGATACCCGTCGCTACGGCACTGCTCCGCATTCGGGTTTTGGACTGGGCTTTGAGCGCTTGTTGCTTTTTGTTACCGGAATGGCCAATATCCGAGATGTAATCCCATTTCCAAGAACACCGCGTAACGCAGAATTTTAATTCACCCGGCCGGTCGATGGATTGTTTTCATTTACATATTCTGGGCTGTGGTTCGGCTTTGCCTACCAAGAGACATTATCCCACAGCGCAAATAGTGCATTTGCGGGGAAAACTGTTTATGATAGATTGCGGAGAGGGCAGTCAGTTGCAATTCAGACAAACCGGCTTGAATTACAATCGCATAGGCGATATTTTTATTTCTCATTTACACGGAGATCACTGCTTTGGCCTATTGGGTATGATTTCAACTATGGGCCTTTTGGGTAGAACTGCTCCCTTGCGTATTCATGCCAGGCCGGAACTCGAAGAGCTTATGCAGCCTCATCTGGATTATTTTTGCAGGGATTTGCCCTACCGGGTGGAGTTTGTTTCGTTCGATCCCGACAAGCACTCTCTGGTTTACGAAGATCGCAGTCTCGAAGTTTATTGTTTTCCTTTGAAACATCGGGTTAAATCTGCCGGTTTTTTGTTCAGAGAGAAAGCACGTCAGCGTCACATAATCAAAGAGATGATGGATTTTTACGGGATTCCGCTCAAAGAAATTCCAGCCATAAAGGAGGGAGCCGACTTTGTGGATTCCGAAGGCAGGCTGATAAGCAACAGTCGTCTGACACGGCCCCCTAAAGCTCCATTGTCCTATGCTTTTTGCTCCGATACGGCTTACGACGAAAACATAATAAAATACATCAAAGGGGTCGACCTTCTGTACTACGAGGCTACTTTTGGAGACGACCTGGCAGAGCTGGCCGAGACCACTATGCATTCAACCGCTTCTCAGGCAGCAGGCATAGCGCACAAAGCCAAAGTCGGACAATTGGTGATTGGTCATTATTCTGCCCGCTATACCAACGAGGAAATTTTATTACAACAAGCCCGGGCCGTTTTCCCCAATACCGAACTGGCAGATGAGGGCAAACGCTTTGACGTGGCAGCTGTGGCAGAAAACAATAAATAATATTTTAATTTAGCCCCCAAATTCCGAAACTATGCCCAGGCGACTTTTGATATGCTTAGTGTTCAGTCTGATTCTGCAGCATGCTTCAACGCAAAACCGTCAAAATCAGTCATTTCCTTTGCCTGAGCCTAAGGTTTTTTTTAGCCGGAGACAGGCGGAAAAGTTGCCACCCAAGCGTGAATTCAGAGGAGCCTGGTTGCACACGGTTGCCCAAACCAAGTATGCTGCCATGAGCGAACGGGAGATGAAACAGTATTTCAGCCGTTTGCTCGACCTTCTGCACGATGCCGGAATCAATACAGTCATTTTTCAGGTCCGTCCTCAGGCCGACGCCTGGTATCATTCTTCGTATGAACCCTGGAGTGAATTCATAACCGGCAAGGCCGGCAAAAACCCCGGTTGGGATCCCCTGGCTTATATGGTAGAAGAATGCCATCGCCGTAATATGGATATTCACGCCTGGATCAATCCATACCGGGTGAAATTGACTGCCCGTGAAAGTGCATTCAAAGAATCGTTCATTCGTAAAAACAGCAAATGGGTGGTTCGTTACGGGAACTCGCTATGGTTTGATCCCGGAATTCCCGACTGCCGTAAGCACATAGTAAAAGTGGTTCGCGAAATAGTTAAAAACTACGACATCGATGGACTGCATATGGATGACTATTTCTACCCTTATCCCATAGCCGGTTTAAACTTCCCGGACGAAACCAGTTTCAGGAATTACGGTATGAATCAGGGTTATAATCCCTCGCAAAAAAACGATTGGCGACGAAATAACGTGAACAGCCTGGTGCAGGAACTACACGAATCAATCCGCGCAACCAAGCCCTGGGTTCGTTTTGGGATCAGCCCTTTTGGAATTCACCGCAATATCAAACAAGATCCTCAAGGCAGTCAGACCGATGGACTGAGCAATTACGACGACTTGTATGCAGACGCTCTGCTTTGGATGCAAGAAGGTTGGATAGATTATTGCGTGCCACAATTGTATTGGGAAATCGGGCATACCAGGGCCGATTACAAAACCTTGGCTGAATGGTGGGGCAAATGGAATCTTGCCAGTTCCGTCTACGTAGGGCAGGATATAATCCGGACTATGAATCCCGGCCAGTTACAGGAAAAAATGAGTCTGGTTCGCAACAACAGCGGTTTGAAGGGGAATTGTTTTTGGCCGGCCTATGAATTGGAAAACAATGCCGGGCATATAGTGGACAGTCTGGTGATGAATTATCATTATTATCCCGCCTTGCCCCCGACAGATCTTCTGGCAGAATTACGTGCTCCTGAGCCTGTGTATGAGCTGGATTTAAGAGATGATTATAAAATCGGAAAGCATTTATCGTGGAAAACCTTGCGTCCCCGCTCCGAAATGGAACGTCCGGCCTATTTTGTTATCTATCGTTTTTTGAGAGGTTACGAACCCGAAAACATCGAAGATCCCAGAAACATTATTGGAATTACCCAAAATCATTACTTTGCTTTACCTTCGCACCCCTATTCCGGAGATTGGATTTATGTGGTGACAAGCCTAAGCCGGGTGCATTGTGAAAGTGCTCCCGAAGGTATAGTGCTGCGGGTTAATTGATCAGTAAACAAGGTAGCCTGTCAGTCCGGCCAGAACAATCAACAAAACGGGATGTACTTTAAACACCCAGCTGAGCACAAAACTGCAGCCAAAGATGATCAGGCTGATGTAGTCAGAGAAATTTTCTGCATTCATCAACAAAATTGCTGCAGAACCCACCAGTCCTACAGTAATAGGTTTTATTCCGTCGAATGCAGCCGAGATCCATTTATTTTGTCTGAAAGCCTGAATAAATCGCACAATAGTATACATAACAACCAGCGAAGGCAGGCTCACTGCCAATGTTGCCAGCACAGATCCCCAGACATTGCCCGTAACTGTATAGCCCACATAAGTAGCCATGTTGATTCCGATAGGGCCGGGAGTGACCTGAGATATGGCCACCATATCGGTAAATTCAGCGTGACTGATCCATTGATTCTTCAATACCATTTCGTGTTCGATGAGCGAAAGCATGGCATAACCTCCTCCAAAATTGAAGAAGCCTATTTTCAGGTAGGTAATGAATAGTTGCCAGTAAATCATGACTGCTTTCTTTTTGCGATCAGAAACCAGAGAATACCACCAACAGCACCGGAAAGAATAATCCAAATAGGACTTACTCCCAGAAAGCCAACCAAAATAGCAGTTCCTATAGGGATAAACATGGTTTTGAGTGTAATATGGGCAGATTTGGCCAGGCGAAAGAGGGGTGCAGCAATCAAAGCGACCACTGCAGGCCGTATGCCTTTAAAGATGCTTTCTACCGTAGGATTGTCTCTGAAAGAAGTAAATACAGCTGCGATAAGCAGGATAATCACGAAAGAGGGTAGCACTGCCCCCAGGCTGGCCATATACATGCCGGGTTTTCCTTTGGCTTTGTAGCCAACGGATACGGCAATGTTCATCGCAATAATCCCCGGTGCACTTTGAGCCAGTGCCAGCAATTCCAGAAATTCTTCACGGTCGAACCAGCTTTTTTTATCGATTAATTCTTTTTCGATAAGCGGAATCATGGCATAACCTCCGCCTATGGTAAAGGCTCCAAGCTTGAGAAAGGTGAAGAACAGCTCGCTTAAGCCCGCCTTTATGCTTTTTTCATTTCTATCCATTCCCGGGCATTGACAAAAGCCTCAATCCATGGTGTCACCTCGTCTGTTTTGTTCCTTCCGGCGGGATAATGAGCCCATTGCCAGGGGAAGACAGCTCTTTCGAGATGAGGCATCATGGCCAGATGCCTGCCGTCGGCCGAACAAAGGCCGGCTGCCGAGAACTTTGAACCGTTCGGATTGGCCGGGTAGGCATCGTAATTGTATTTGGCCACAATATGGTATTTATCTTCGGTATAAGGCAAATCAAATTTACCTTCTCCGTGAGCTATCCAAATGCCTAGCTTGTTGCCGGCCAGCGAACCAAACATAACGGAATGATTTTCGGGAATAGCCACAGTTACAAATTCCGATTCAAATTTATGTGAATCGTTATGCAGCATGTTGGGTTTATCCTGGTGTTCGGGATAAATCAGGTCGAGAGCAACCATGCATTGACAGCCGTTGCAGATACCCAGGCTCAGTGTGTCGGGGCGGGCATAAAAAGCATCCAGGCTTTTTTTGGCAGTGGGGTTGAATAAAAAGCCACCGGCCCAGCCTTTGGCCGATCCCAAAACATCAGAATTGGAGAAGCCGCCAACAAAGACGATCATATTGATCTCTTCGAGAGTTTCGCGGCCCGACATCAGGTCGGTCATATGAACATCTTTTACATCAAAGCCGGCCAGGTGCAGGGAATAGGCCATTTCGCGGTCACCGTTGACTCCTTTTTCACGTATGATGGCGGCTTTTATGCCGCTACGTCCTTTGCGATCGGGAGAAATACCGTAGTGATGAAATGTTCCCTGGAAGTTCCCACCGAAGTTAAATTCCAGTGCCTGATTTTTGTAATAAGTGTAACGCTCCAGAGCTGCTTTTTCTCCGCTTTGCCTGCGATCCAGTAAATAGGAGGGGCGATACCAGATGTCGCGCAAGGCATCGATATCCAGCCGATGTTTGTCAGCCTTCAGCTGAATGTTAAGATTGCGTTCGGGAATATAATTGCCCAGACGGCAGTAACGGATACCGGCTTGTGTCAGGTATTCTTCTGTTTCTTCGGGATTGCTCACCTGAATAAGGACAGAGGGATTCTCGGCAAAAAGTAAAGAAATCAGATCCTTGTTGCTTTCGTAAAGTCCGGCCAAAGAATTAAGATCAACGTCCAGCCCTCCGCCTGCATTGGGGAAACACATTTCGAGCAGGGCTGTTACAAGGCCTCCGGCTGAAACGTCGTGTCCGGCAGTGATCAGCCCTTTTTCGAGCATGCTTTGTACGGTATTGAAAGCAGCTCTAAAATAGGCTGCACTTTTAACCTGAGGTACTTCGCGGCCCAGTTTGTTCAGACTTTGAGCAAGTGCTGAACCACCGAGTTTAAGTTGATCTGCAGAGAAGTCGATAAAGTATACCGGATATTCTGCGTTGGGTTTTAAGACGGGAGTGACAATTTTGCGAATGTCCGACACCTCGGCTCCGGCCGATATGATGACCGTGCCGGGGGAGAATACCTTTTCCTTGTCGTATTGCTGAGTCATCGACAGAGAATCCTTACCGGTAGGAATATTAATTCCCAGGCCAATGGCAAAGTCGCTGGCGGCTTGTACCGCCTTGTACAGGCGGGCATCTTCGCCCGGATTCTTGCAAGGCCACATCCAGTTGGCCGAGAGGGAAACACCAGCGAGTTTATCGCTCAGTGGTGCCCAGACAATGTTGGTGAGCGCTTCCGCTATGGCAAGCACAGAGCCTGCTTCGGGATCAACCAGAGCCGCCTGGGGAGCGTGACCTATAGAGGTGGCAATGCCGGCCTTGCCTCTGTAATCGAGCGCAACAGCCCCCAGATCGCAAACAGGAAGCTGTATTTCGCCGGCACATTGCTGACGGGCTACTTTTCCGGTCACCGAACGGTCTACCTTGTTGGTCAGCCAGTCTTTGCAGGCTACGGCCTCGAGCTGTAACACTTTCTCAATGTATTCGTTCAATTTTGAAGGGTCGTATCTCAATGCACTGAAAGTTTCATCAATAGTCTGATCGGTAATAACCGTACGCGGGGGTTTGCCGAACATATCGTCGAGCTGCATGTCGATGGGGCAGTCTCCGTTTTTTTCTTTGAAAACAAATCGCATGTCGCCGGTGGTTTCGCCCACTACATACATCGGGGCACGCTCGCGGTCGGCAATTTGGCGCATAAGAGGCAAATCCTCTTCATTAACCAGCAGGCCCATTCTTTCCTGGCTCTCGTTTCCGATAATTTCTTTGGCAGAAAGAGTGGGATCGCCAATGGGCAATTTGTCCATTTCGATGATACCTCCGGTGGATTCTACCAGTTCCGACAGGCAGTTCAGATGTCCGCCGGCACCGTGATCGTGTATGGATACGATGGGGTTACGATCTGATTCGGCCAGGGCCCTGATGACGTTGGACACCCTTTTTTGCATTTCGGGATTGGCTCTCTGTACGGCATTCAATTCAATGGCATTGGAGTACTTGCCGGTGTCAACCGAAGAGACAGCTCCTCCGCCCATACCGATGCGGTAATTGTCTCCACCCAGCACAACAATTTTTTGTCCTGTCCGGGGAATTTCTTTTAGAGCATCTGTTTTGTTGGCATAACCCACTCCGCCGGCCAGCATGATGACCTTATCGTAGGCGTATTTTTTTTGATTCTCTTCGTGTTCAAAAGTCAGCAAAGAACCGCAGATCAGAGGTTGCCCAAATTTGTTTCCGAAATCGCTGGCTCCGTTCGAGGCTTTGATCAGGATTTGTTCGGGCGTTTGATAGAGCCAGGGTCTTGCCTGTATGGCTTGTTCCCAGCTGCGGTTTTTGTCGTTGCGGGCGTAGGAAGTCATGTAAACGGCTGTTCCGGCAATGGGCAGTGAAGCCTTGCCGCCGCCAAGCCGGTCTCTGATTTCTCCTCCGGTTCCGGTTGAGGCTCCGTTGAAGGGTTCTACAGTGGTGGGAAAATTATGAGTTTCGGCTTTGAGCGAAATCACCGATTCGATGTCCCGGGTTTCAAAAAAATCGGCATTATCACCGGATGCAGGAGCAAATTGTTCAATACGGGGACCCTGATTAAAAGCCACGTTGTCTTTATAGGCCGAAACTAACTGATTGGGATTAGTTTCGGAGGTCTTACGTATCAGCTTGAACAGGGAATCTTCTTTGGCCTCTCCGTCGATGACAAAAATACCATTGAATATTTTGTGCCGGCAATGTTCGGAATTGACCTGCGAGAAACCGAAAACTTCGCTGTCGCTCAGGTGACGGCCTATTTTTTTGGACATTGTGTCGCGAGGACCCTGGAAGGAGCGGGGAGGGCGGGAGGCGCTTGAATTGCTTTTTGAGGATGATTCAGACTCTCCATTTTGTCTGCATCTGGTCGCCGAGCAGTGCGACCGGTTGCTGCCTGATGCCGACCAGGGCGGCGGGTTCGACATCGCGGTGTGGACGCGCGAAGGGGAGAAGCTGCGTTTGCCAGGTAAGTACCGGCGCGTTTCTAAAATCCCATATATGAAACCTTGGAAAGCGCATTAATCCATGAAGCTGGTTGAAAGTATAATGATCGATAACATTTTGCGAGAATAGTATGGATGCCTCCGGTGGACCTCAAAACGATGACTGACGACGGCATGGCTCGGCTTCTTCGACTGGGGATGGATAATGATGGCACCGCTTTCTTTAGCTCGATGATGCTGTTGATACTCTTAATTGGAGTGATACAGGCGCTCTTCTTCACCAAAGGCGGTTTGATGACTTGGCCAGTGGTGGTGGTCCTTATGAGTCTCGGTGGATATCTCTTGTTGGCCCTGATTCCCTTCCATTAGCTCTTTGGCAAACCCGCCTCCATGCTGTCAGCGGTTCGGGCTCTACGTGATACACACGCCGGGCCTGTAGTCCCGGCCATCCGGTTACGATCCCTTTTGCAATCCTCATACGTTCTTGGTTTGATCCCTGAAAAATTCCGGAGCCGCAAATGAATTTACTCACGCTGTTTGGATGTTGCGTCAGCCGTCATGTTCGGCTACCATCAAACCGGATTTCACTGTGGGAACAAGCAGATGTCATTGGGCAAGTTGAAGGTAGTTCATGGCGGCGATGATGGACGCGACCTTCGCGTCTTCC
>JAQUTN010000063.1 GCA_028694375.1 Bacteroidales bacterium | reverse complement strand
CCCCGCTTTATAATTACATGCTGTCTTTTTGGATCAACTCGAGCAGGCGATCCAGAGCTTCTTCTTCGGGAATGTTTTTTTCGACGCAAAATTTGCCTTTGTAGAGACTGATCCGGCCTCTGCCAGCACCCACATAACCATAGTCAGCATCGGCCATTTCGCCCGGACCATTTACAATGCAACCCATCACGGCAATCTTGAGAGCTTTTAGATGCGAGGTGCCTGCCTTTACTTTGGCCAGAGTACTTTGAAGATTGAACAAAGTCCTTCCACAACCCGGACAGGAAATGTATTCGGTTTTGCTGATCCTGGAGCGGGTGGCCTGCAATATTCCAAACATAAGCGAGAGGCATTCAGTCTGTAAGGCGTCTGAAGAAATACAAACACCGTCTCCAAAGCCGTCGGTCAGCAAAAAACCGAAATCGGCCGCAGCCTGAACCTGCAGGTCCTCGGTATCTTCTGTGGTATATGAAGCAGAAATAACCACAGCTAAGGGAGAGTTTAGATTCAATAAAGTATGAAAAGCAGCCCGCATTTCTGCTGTTGTATTCTGGTGCTTGCTGTGCAACCAAAGGATTACATTGTCTTCTTGTCCGAGTAGTTGCAACAATTCAGGCTTCAGGTCGCTGTAGCAGACTCTAAGAAAACGCAGCGCTGCCTTGCAGGCCAAAAGTTCTTCGATTTGCCCGGCTTCAAACAAAGGATAGCAATGGGCTTGCTCAGTGTACACTTCAAAATGACAGATTTGCGGAATATTGTCCTTGCGGGCAGCTTCGGGAGACTTTGCGCCAAGATATATGAAATCGGGTTGCGGGTCTGAGCCGGAATAATCCTTTGTCAGACCCCGGGAATGATCCTGTATGACTACAGGAACCTGCCCCCGGCCAATTATTCCGGCCTTTTTGCTTGTGCGCCGCTTATAGGTATAGGGATCAAAATCTTCGAAAGCTCCGGCATTTATGTAAGAATGTCCTTTTCTTTTGTCTGCGTAGGCAAGTAATTTGCGAGCTACCGGAATTTCTGCCTCAGGATCCTCGCTCAACGACACCCGTATGGTGTCTCCAATTCCGTCCAACAGCAGGCTGCCTATGCCCACGGCCGATTTAATGCGTCCGTCTTCGCCGTCGCCGGCTTCGGTTACACCCAGATGCAGGGGAAAACACATTTGTTCAGCTTCCATGGTCTTTATCAGCAGGCGGACAGTCTGGATCATAGCCAGGGTATTGGAAGATTTTATGGAGATGACCACTGCTTTAAAATCTTCTTCTACGCAAATTCGCAGATATTCCATACAGGATTCCACCATACCCCGGGGGCTGTCTCCGTAGCGAAGCATCATTCTCGACGACAGCGATCCGTGGTTGACGCCTATGCGCAAGGCGGTACCGTGTTTTTTGCAAATTGCCAGCAAAGGCAACAGTCGCTCCCTTACTTTTTCTTTTTCGATCTTAAGGGCAATTTCTTCGTCCGGGGTCTGCATTATGTGCAGCGGATCGGCAAAATTACCGGGATTGATCCGGACTTTTTCTATTTTGGCAGCAGCCACTTCGGCGGCTTTGGGATTGAAATGAATGTCGGCGATCAGAGGAACTGCTATTCCTTGTTTTCGCAATTCCTCGCGAATACAGCCCAGATTCTCTGCTTCTTTACTTCCTTGTGCGGTCAGACGCACATAATCGGCCCCCGCTGCCACTATTTTTTTTATCTGCTCCACACAGGATGCCGTGTCCAGGGTGGAACAATTGGTCATCGACTGGATACGCACGGGATTAGCTCCCCCCAGAGGCACTTGGCCAATTTGGACAAGGGAACTTTTTCTACGTTGGTAGTTAAAGAGATTCTGACAGTAAGTCATTGGTTTTGTATTCGTACTTGAGCTGCTGCAATTCCTGGTCGGCTTTCACAATTTTGCTTTTGAGTCCGGCTTTGTAAGCGACAAGCCTGTTTTGCAAGGGCTGATCTGAGACCGCCAGAATTTCCACAGCCAACAAGGCGGCATTCATAGCCCCGTTGATGCCCACCGTGGCAACCGGGATACCGGGAGGCATCTGTACGATGGCCAGTAAAGCATCCAAACCTTCGAGACTGGCTTTTATCGGCACTCCGATAACAGGCAGGGTGGTGGAGGCGGCAATAACTCCGGGCAGATGGGCGGCCATGCCTGCGGCAGCAATGATAACCTTAATACCTCTTTCTGCTGCGGTTCGGGCAAACTTTTCCACGGCCTCGGGAGTGCGGTGCGCCGAAAGAGCGTGCATTTCAAAAGGAAGTTGAAATTCATTCAACAGAGCAGCCGCTTTTTCCATGACCGGCAGGTCGGAAGTGCTGCCCATAATTATGCTGACTATAGCTTTCATAGCTTTATCCTATCATCTCTTTATATTGTTCATAACTGAGCAGTTCGCTCAGCTCTGCGGGATTGTCCAGGCTGACTTTTATTATCCAGCCCCCGTCGTAAGGTTCTTTGTTGATGAGTTCCGGATGATCTTCCAATTCAGCATTGGCCTCGAGCACAGTGCCGCCTGCGGGAAGAAACAGGTCAGAAACAGCTTTGACAGCTTCCACACTACCAAAGACCTCTTCTTTTTGCAGATTTTCACCTACAGTTGCGATGTCTACATAGACAATCTCTCCCAATTCCGATTGTGCAAAATCGCTAATGCCCACGTAGGCTTCCTGCCCCTCTGCACGAATCCATTCGTGGTTTCTGGTGAATTTTAATGTTTTAGGATCGTTCATGTTGAGTTGTATTAAGTGATAAAAGAATTTTATTGTACGCGCAACCGGGCCACCGGGATTTTTAACTGTGAACGGTATTTGGAAATGGTGCGTCTGGCTACCAGGTAACCTTTTTCTTGCATAAGTTTCTCCAGCTCATCGTCGGTATAGGGATTGTTTTTGTCTTCGTTGTCTATGATTTCCTGCAAAACATTTTTGACTCTGATGGTAGAAACTTCTTCTCCGGAATCTGTTTGCAGTGATTCTGAAAAGAAATATTTCAGCGAAAAGACACCGAAGGCTGTTTGTACGTATTTGCTGCTCGATACCCTCGAAATGGTAGAGATATCATAAGAGGTGATGTTGGCAATGTCTTTGAGAATCATCGGCCTGATCTTCTTTTCGTTGCCGCTCAAGAAAAACTCCCTTTGATAGTCAAGGATGGCCTGCATGGTATTGAGCAGGGTTTGTTGGCGTTGTTTAATAGCTTCGATAAACCAATAGGCCGCTTCTACTTTTTGACGGGCAAAAATAGCTGCATTTTTGGTTTCCTTATTCTGTTTCTGAGGATTGGCGTTGTAATCCTGTAATAACTTCAGGTAGCGGCTACTTACATGAATTTCCGGCAAAGTGCCTTCGTTCAGGCTCAGCACAAGGTTGCCATCAATAGATTCAACGATAAAATCGGGAATGACCTGTTTGTCGGTTTCGCTCGAAAATTCATCCCAGCTGTTACCCGGTTTCGGATTTAGTTTGAGTATTTCACCGACTATGGCGTCGTATTGTTCGCGTTTGATACCCCATTTATGAAGGATGCGGTCAAAATGTCTTTGAGAAAACTCATTGAAGTAATGTTCCAGCAGATAAATGGCCTGCTCTACTAAAACAGTCTTTGGTTTACGGTATAGTTGCAGTAAAAGGCAATCTTTCAGATTCAAGGCGGCAACCCCGGCGGGCTCAAAATCCTGAATCACCTTGAGCATACTGTTCATTTCGTCCGCTGATACCTCTTTTAATGCCTGAAAGGAAATCTGATCGGCAACCGTTTCCAGGGGAATGCGTAGGTAACCGTCATCGTCGATGTTCCCTATGAGGTATTCGCCTATAATTTTTTCGTTTTCGGTAAGAGTCTGCACATTGAGCTGTTGCATCAGGAAATCGTGCAAAGACAAGACGCTGGTTCCGTAAAAAGTTTCTTTGCGTGCAGGAGTGTTTTTGTCGTATTCACGATTACTGTAAAAATCATCGTCGTCGTCGGAGAGATAATCTTCCAGGTCTTTAAAATCTTCCTGTAGTTCTTCTGCCTCCTCTTCGATGCTTTGTTCTTTTTCGTTATTCTCGGGATCTTCACCCAGTTCCAGGGCGGGATTTTCGTCCACCTCCCGCAGAATACGTTCTTCCATTTCCAACTCAGGGACCTCCAGTAGCTTGATTCTAAGAATTTGCTGTGGAGAAAGCTTTTGTTGAAGTTTTAACGAAAGTTCCTGGTGCAACATCTTGTTCTGTCAATTAAAATGTCTGTGCAAAAGTAGCATTTTTCGATGGAATCGCCAGCAACTTAGTTAATAATGAAAACTGCTGCCTCCGACAAATTCTCTTAGAACCGAAGTCGGCGGAATCTCCCAGTCAGTAATGGGGATAAAGTAATTCAGGAAGCGCAACAAGCGTCTGGCTTCGGAATACTCGATGCAATTTTGGGGGACTTCTCTTAAAATGGGTTCAATGTAATTTTTTAGAACAGAGAATTCAAAAATTAGTGCAGAATTGAACATGGCATCGGCGTTTTCCTGGAAAGGGAAAATCCATTTTTCTTCGCCGGCACGTACACTCTCCCAGCGGGCTATGGTGTCTTTGGCAGATGTTCCCCGGTAACGGGAGTCTCGGATGATTCTGCGAATCAGTCTGTTGTCGGTGGTGGGAATCCGGTTGTGTTTATCGAGCGAAATTGCGGTAAGGGCAGAAATATATACCTTAAATTGTGCTTCAGCCGGTACATTTTTCAATAATTCGGGATTTAATGCGTGAATGCCTTCCAGAATGAGTATGTTTTGAGATGTCAGTTTGATTTTATTGCCTTTGTATTCTTTGGATCCCAGGGCAAAATTGAAACTGGGAATTTCCACTTCCTGCCCTTCGAGTATATTGTGCAGATCGCGGTTGAAAAGATCCAGGTCTAAAGCATAAAGCGATTCATAATCGAATTCGCCATTTTCGTCTCTGGGTGTCTGACCTCTTTCCAAAAAATAATCATCCATCGAAATGGCTATCGGACGTATTCCCATGGCAAGCAATTGTATCGACAAACGTTTGCTGAAGGTGGTTTTGCCCGATGAAGAAGGCCCAGAAATCAAAACAATCCTAATCTTGCCCAGGCCTTTGGCAATGGTGTCGGCCAAGAGGGCGATCTTTTTTTCCTGCAAAGCTTCGGCCACCTTGATCAGCTCTGTTGCTTTGCCCTGTCGGCACATAAGATTCAAATCGCCCACGTAGCGGAGATCCATAATTTTGTTCCAGCGGACAAATTCTCTGAAAACATCCTGCATTTTGGGTTGCGGCACCAGAGGAGCCGGTTCTGTAGGGTTTTTTCTTGATGGGATGCGCAACAAATAATCATCCAGGTAAGGAATCAGGTCAAAATTCTTATTAATACCCGATGAATAGGCCAGAGCTCCGTAGTAATAATCGATATGTTCCCCCATTTTGCAATAAGTAGTATAGAGACTGCCAAAAGTGGTCAGCAAATCGACGATGTCTTTGCGGCCTTTTTTCCGGAACAATTCAATAACGACGGAGGTTTCTTCTTCTACACTTTCGATGGGATTGTTGGCTTCAATAAATTCAAGTACTCTTTTTTTGATGGCATCGAGATCTTGTTGTGTGCAGGTTCTGTTCAAATTCAGTTCACAATAATAGCCGTTGGAAACGGAATGTTCGATTCTGAAAGAACTGTCAGGAAAAAGTTCATATACTGCCGACGAAATCAAAAAAGTCAGAGTTCGGACATATACCCTCATGCCCGAAGCTGAATTTATTTCGATGAATTCTACTCTTTTGGGATTGTACAATTCATAATTCAGACTTTCGGTCTTATTATTTACTCTGGCGGCAATAGGCTCAATGTTAAGCTCCTGTGAGAGTTGTTGGTATACTTCCAGTAATGTTACCCCCATGGGCAGGAGCATATTCTTGTTGTTATTCACGCAAAAAAGGCGAGCGGTTTTTGACATAGTAGTAGTGAAAAAAAATCAGCTCTAAGGTACAATTAATTTTCCATAGATTCTGTTATTCTAAAAGATTCTCTTACTTTTGCAACGGAAAATCAGAATTCATATTTATACAACTTGTATGGACTATTCTTTGTTTGATTTCCTCACACTCATCGGCTCTTTGGGTCTGTTTCTTTTCGGGATGAAAATGATGAGTGAGGGATTACAAAAAGCAGCAAACAAAAAATTAAAAGAATTCCTTTCGGCCATGACTTCGCATCGTTACGCGGGTGTCTTGATGGGGATGATGATAACAGCTCTAATTCAATCCTCCTCTGCCACTACGGTGTTGATAGTTAGTTTTGTAAACGCCGGTTTGATTAATCTGGTTCAATCCATCAGCGTTATTATGGGTGCCAACATAGGCACTACCGTGACAGCCTGGATTATTTCTGTCTTTGGATTTAATTTCAACATCAGTGTTCTTTCGCTGCCATTGATCGGAATAGGTATCATACCTTTGATGTTTTCCAAGAAAAACAGCTACAAAAATATAGGGGAATTCATTATAGGTTTTGCTATTTTGTTTATGGGTCTGACTTTTTTGAAAAATTCAGTACCTGATTTGCAAAATAATCCGGAAGCTCTGGAATTTTTAGCCAGATATACCAATATGGGCTATGGTTCGGTTTTCTTGTTTTTGCTGTTTGGTACCCTATTGACTATAGTTGTTCAATCCTCCAGTGCCACTATGGCCATTACCCTGATTATGTGCGCCAAAGGCTGGATCAACTTTGAAATGGGGGCAGCCATGGTGTTGGGTGAAAACATAGGGACTACCGTAACAGCCAATCTGGCGGCTCTGTCTACTAATATTTCAGGTAAACGGGCGGCTTTGGCCCATACAACCTTTAATTTGATTGGTGTGATCTGGATGTTGATTTTGTTTTTTCCTTTTGTGGGGATGATTCAAAAGATTATTATTGGTATCAGCGGGCTGGATCCAAAACAGCTGGATGTGTTTACGGCCAGCCTTGATCCGGGTGTCTTGAAATTGATTTCCGATCCGGATATAAAATTGTCCGACCCCCAATTGCTTGGTTTACGGGACCAACTGACTTCCTTGCAGGCCAGTACCTCTTATGCCCTTTCGTTGTTTCACACCATGTTCAACATAATCAACACAACCTTGTTGATATGGTTTTCCAGTGTTATAGCAAAACTGGTCACCAAAATTATTCCCAAGAAGAAAACCGACGAAGAATTTCAATTACGCTATATCAGCACCAATCTGCTGTCTGCTTCGGAATTAGCCATCCCCGAGGCCAAAAAAGAAATTGACGATTACATTATCAGAACCAGAAGTATGTTCGATATGGTGCGTGAACTGTACTATGAAAAACAGGAATCCAACTTTGAGAAAACCTATGCTCGCATATTAAAATACGAAAACATAAGTGACAGAGTAGAACTCGAAATAGCCACTTTTCTGAATAATGTGTCTGAAGGCCGCCTGAGTGACGAAAGTAAGCATCAGATAAGGCAAATGATCCGCATGACCTCCGAGGTGGAAAGTATAGCAGACAGTTGCCACAACATTGCCAACACCATCAAGAGGCGAAGAGACGCAAAAGTGGTCCTGACCGATGAAATGACTGCGCATGTGGAACACATGTTTGGCCTGGCCTATAAACATCTGGAAGTCATGGCAAATCTGATTACCAAAAACAGTCATAATACTGCCGATTTACTCAAGATCAGGGATACTGAAATTGAGATTAATAATTACCGTAATCAGTTATATCTGGAAAACGACATCGATTTGGAGGCCAAAAAGTATACCTATCAGGAAGCTTTGTACTACATTGATATAATACGCGAATGCGAAAGGCTGGGCGATTACGTGGTCAATGTGGTGGAAGCCTACAGCGGGGGATCAAAATTGTTTGCCCAAATCTAAAATAGTATTAATCAATAATTTTGTCTGATCCGGAGTTTTTATCTTATCTTTGCGAACTTTGATTATAACAGATAGAATTTCAACAACAAATACAGTAAAATTAGAATTATGAAGAAAAATGTAGTGTTAGCCGCAGTTTTTGCCGGCACCATGTGTTTAAGCTTATGTTTCACAGCCTGTGACGGCAAAGGAGGAAGCAAAGCAATGAAAACCAACGTAGACAGTCTTAGTTATGCTTATGGAGTAGGCCTGGGAGATAATTTGGCGCAAAACCTCAGCTCTTTTCCGGCCGAACTGAATATGGATCTTTTCATGGAAGCCTTCGAAAAAACCATCAAGGGACAGATCGAAGATCTCAGCATCCAGCCCGAACAGGCTTATCAGGTTTTCCAAAGTTGTCTGACAGCTATACAAGTTGAATCTGCTCAAAAGAACAAAGAGGAAGCCGGCAAATTCCTGGAAGAAAACGCCAAGAAAGAAGGCATTGTAACTACCGAAAGCGGATTGCAATACGAAGTCCTTTTGGCTGCAGAAGGCCCTAAACCTTTGGCAACGGACAGAGTTAGCGTGCATTATCACGGCACTTTGATTGACGGCACTGTTTTTGACAGTTCCATAGATCGCGGTGAACCTGCTCAATTTGCATTGAATGGTGTCATACCAGGATGGACCGAAGGTATTCAATTGATGAGTGTAGGCTCAAAATACAAATTTTATTTGCCAGCCGATTTGGCCTACGGTGACAACGGAGCCGGTGATGTTATTCAGCCGGGAGCCATGTTGATTTTCGAAGTAGAATTGCTCGAAATCCTCAAATAATAACAGAGAATCAGTTGTTTTATGGTGATTCGGTAATCATCATTGCCGCCCCGGCAAGTTTACCGGAGATAAAGCATTTCTTTTTCAGGAGTCGTCTTAAAGTTCGCTTTGAGACGACTTTTTTTCTCCCTGTCCAAAAAAGCGTAATACGGCTTCTTTGTCAAGTATAAGTTGATTTGTCAGCTCTGCTGTGGAAGGAAAGCGTTTTTCGGGCCTCAGATGTTTTTTGAAATAAATGGCGATTTCCTTTTCGTATAGATCGCCCGAAAAATCCAGGAGATGTACTTCGATACTCCTCTGTCGTCCATTCTGCAAGGTGGGGCGTTGTCCTATATTCAACATGCCGGGATATAGTTTGTTTTCGACTTCTGCCGTAACTATATAACTGCCGGGCATGGGTATTAGTTTATGAGGATCGGAAGGAATAATATTGGCCGTGGGAAAACCAAGTTTGCGACCCACTCTGTAGCCGCTACCCACTTTGCCTTTGATGGTGTAATCGTAACCCAGGGCGGCGTTAGCCTTTATAATTTCTCCTTTTAGCAGGGCTTCACGGATAAAGGAAGAGCTGATAGCCTGAGAGCTTTCCGGTAATAGAACAGGTTCTGCTTTTAGCACCTCCATGTTAAGCATATCGCCGTAACGGCGATAATCATCGAAGTTTTCCCGGCGGTTTTTCCCAAAATGATGATCATAGCCAATCAACAAACAAGATACGTTCCATTCTTTTTTTAGCACCTCGTTCATAAATTCATAAGCAGATTTTTCGGAAAGTTCCTTGTGGAAACGGATCAGCTTAGTGTTGTCTGCACCGCAGGCTTGCAACAAAGCCAGTTTTTCTGAACAATCATTCAATAATTGCGGACAATAATCCGAGTGTAGGACCATCCTGGGATGAGGCCAAAAGGCCAGAACCAGCGAGGATAAATTTTTTTGTGCTGCCTTTTGCCTGAGAGAGGCAATCAATTGTTGATGTCCCAGGTGTACACCATCGAAAAAACCAATAGTCGCTACTGTTTTTTCGGCCATGAACGGCTCCGTTTTATTTTGGGATTTTTGAATAAGCCTGCTCTCGCTTGCAGCATTACTTATCATTTCTGGAAAATACTTGCTCAACTCTTCAACATTTTCAGGGCAAAGAGTTTTTATACCCAGAGCTTCTGCGCTGCGACAATTGGCCGGCCCGTCGTCAATAAAGAGACATTCTTCTGCTTTGAGGCAGCTGTCTTTGAGTACATGTTCAAAAAACTCCCGGTGGGGCTTGGAAAGGCCAATTTCGTAGGATAAATAGCGTTTCTCGAAACATTGGTTCAGCAGATGGCCTGCTTGTTCAAATTGCTTTAGTTTGCGGATATGTACAGGATTGGTATTGCTCAATAAAAAGACTCTGTACTTTTTGCTCAGGTTATGGACTATGTTCGTATTTTCAAGTGGAATATCTTCAAGAAAAGCAGCCCAGGCCTGGTCTATTTCTTCATCGCCGGCTGTAATTCCGAAAATTGTTCTGATTTCGTTTCGAAAGTCTTCCAGGCTTATATTGCCGTTTTCTAAAAGGCCAAATGGCCCCGTATGCCCGTAGGGTGTGAGATAATCAGCTACTTGTGGTGCTCCAAGCGCAGCAAAAGCATCCAGGCAGGCTTGTGGATTGAGCTTAACCAGCACGCCCCCAAAATCAAACAGAATATTCTTTATTCCTTTTAGTTCCATTATTGGTGGCAAAGATAGCGTAAGCGAGAGCAACGGCAAAATTAATTTTGCCGTTGCCGAGCGCCGCTATCTTCTTGGCCGCAGGCCAAAAATAGCGTAAGCGAGAGCCGGGATACCGAAAATATTTTGCCGTTGCCGAGCGCCGCTATCTTCTTGGCCGCAGGCCAAAAAGTAGCGTAAGCGAGAGCTTGTGATTGAAAATGTTTTGCCGTTGCCGAGCGCCGCTATCTTCTTGGCCGCAGGCCAAAAATAGCGTAAGCGAGAGCCGGGATACCGAAAATATTTTGCCGTTGCCGAGCGCCGCTATCTTCTTGGCCGCAGGCCAAAAAT
>JAQUTN010000062.1 GCA_028694375.1 Bacteroidales bacterium | reverse complement strand
TCATTGTTTTATAATATTCGAATGCTCTTTTGTTTTTTACTAATCAGTGAGGTGTCGATTTTTTTGCGGTAAGCGATGAATAATTCGTGGCTGCCGCTCGTGAAATAAATCATTTCGCTTATGGGGACGTCGTAGGCATAGCCAACGGTCAATCCAAAATCAAACATCACTCCAACCATCGCAACCATGGCCTCACCAGGCCTCCAGCTCAAACCTCCCCAATATTCCTTGTTGTATTTAAGCAGGCAGGATATGTCTGCAGTCCAGGCGACAAGGTCGGTCTTGGCCAAAATAGAGGGTTGCAGCACATATAACGGATTTGATAGGTTGATATTGTATCCGCTGGTCAAATAATAGCTTCTTGCTACTTTAAAAAGGACTTCATTGTCTTCTTCGGTACTCTCTTCTCGCCTGAGTTTAATGTTGCTGCCCAGGAGGTGTGAAGCCGATAAACCAGCGTAAAATTCCGAACGGTTATACCAGACTCCAAGGCTAAAATCAGGAATGATTCCTTCGATGTCGCCAGAGGGAATAGCCTCGTCGTTGGGGTTGTGGTATTCGCTGTCCGGAATGTAGATTCCACCCGAATTGAAGCCTTGTTGCAGAATACCTCCCTGCAGGCCGGCACTGAGCTCGCCTCCCCAGAGATTCCTTTTGTAGGCATATTGTACCTGAAACAATTGAGTGCTGAATAAACCTATACTTTCGTTGGTCATGACCAGGCCCAGTCCACTGAGGAATTTTCCGGTACGCAGGGGCATGCTGGCATTGACACTAAAGGTGCTGGGTGCATTTTCAAAGCCTATCCATTGCTGTCTGAAGCCTAAATGTACGTTCAGATCGCTGTTGAGGCCTATGGCGCCGGGGTTGTATAAGCCCGGAAGCTGCATATACTGACTCCATTGGGCATCATACTGAGCCTGAGCTCCGAGCCAGGCAGCCAGGCCAATGGAAAACAAAAAGAATCTCTTGAGTCTAATCATCCGTGAGAATAAATCCTTTGACGATACCCTTGAATCGCATGGGCAGCCAGGTAGTATAACAGAAAAATGTGGAAAAAATTGCTTTTGAACAAAAAAAAGCCTGTGAACAGAAATAAAAAATGGACATAACTTATGTCCATTTATTTTTTTAAAAAGCGCTTAGTTAATACTCGTCTTCGTTGAAGAAGAAATCCTCTTTGCTTGGATAATCCGGCCACAGATCTTCCATACTTTCATAGATTTCCCCTTCGTCCTCCATTTCCTGAAGATTTTCTATCACTTCAAGAGGAGCACCCGAACGGATGGCATAATCGATGAGTTCATCCTTAGAGGCGGGCCAGGGGGCATCTTCCAATTTTGAGGCTAATTCCAAGGTCCAATACATAGTTATATATTATTAATTGATAGACATATAGTTGTAAAAAATTCAGTCAGAATTTAGTCTTTTTATAATAAGGCTGCAAAAGTATAAGAATAGTTTGAATAGTCAAGCAAAAATAGTGAAATTGTTTTCTGTTAAATAGATAAACTATTATTTACCGTCCCAATAAAGTTCATCTGCTTCATCGAGACATAATTGACGGCTCAGTATGTATAGATAATCCGATAATCTGTTTAGAAAAGTAAGTAAAGATTCATCCAGCTTCTCGGTTTGATGCACAGCGATGCATTTACGTTCGGCACGACGGCAGACGGTGCGGCATATATGAGCCTGGGCCGCAGCCTGAGAGCCTCCGGGAATGACAAAGGAATTTATTGCCGGTAATTTTTCCTGTATGTTGTCAATAGCCTTTTCTAGTTGTTTGGTAAACTCCAGGTCTTGCCGCGCATAATCCTGAAACAAGGAGCGCATTTTGTCGTTCTCGGGCGGCTTACGGCAGGCCAGGCGGCCGGATACCCGAAATAAGTGTTTTTGCAGGTCGAGAATCTGTTTTTTATCTTCTTCGCTATTGAGCAGGGTTCTAAGCAG
Source organism: Bacteroidales bacterium (assembly GCA_028694375.1). Taxonomy (GTDB): domain Bacteria; phylum Bacteroidota; class Bacteroidia; order Bacteroidales; family UBA1402; genus UBA1402. The sequence continues at coordinate 8,805 of JAQUTN010000062.1, read as the reverse complement.
GGCCAATTGGGCGTTGAGTTCGTCGGTGCTGCCGTAGGCCTCCAGGCGGGGATCGTTTTTTAAGACTCTTTCTCCGCCTACCAGGCTGCTACTGCCCTTGTCACCGCTGCGGGTGTAAATTTTCATAATAATCTGTCTTATGCTTATTATAGCCTTATAAAGCAGAAGGCAATTTTCAAGCGACACAAAAATAACACAATGCGGGGAAAGCACAAATTATGCAGAATATATTTTACCTTTGTGTTTTCAGCTGAGGAAATTATGGAAACAGCTTACTCTCATTTTCTACTATTTATGGCCTTGCTGGCCCTTTTCGTATTTGTTGCACTCTATAAAACAAATGCCGGCTATGGTATGTTTTATTCCAAAAACTGGGGCTGGTCGCTGAGTAATAAATTAGGCTGGGTTTTGATGGAAGCTCCGGTATTTATAAGTATGACTTTATTATGGGCGAATTCAGCACGACAATGGGATTTGGTACCTCTGGTCATATTTCTGTTGTTTCAGCTGCACTATTTTAACCGCTCTTTTATTTATCCTCTGCTGCTTCGGGGTAAAAGCAGGATGCCGGTAGTGATCGTTTTGATGGCTGTTATTTTTAACCTTTGCAATGCCCTGATGCAGGGTGGCTGGTTGTTTTATTTTGCTCCCGAAGGTCGTTACGGAACGGAATGGTTGTTGACACCACAATTTATTATCGGTTGTCTGGTTTTTCTGGCGGGTATGGTTATTAATATTCATTCAGACCACATTATAAGGAACTTACGCAAAAAAGGAGACAATTCCCATTATTTGCCACGTGGAGGCCTGTTTCGTTACGTAAGTGCAGCTAACTATTTCGGTGAATTGGTAGAATGGCTGGGTTTTGCTCTGTTAACCTGGTCCTTGCCCGGCCTGGTGTTTGCCTGGTGGACTTTTGCCAACTTAGCTCCCAGGGCCGCCGCCCTTCATCGTAACTATGAATTGGAATTTGGCGAAGAATTCAAAAAAGAGGAGCGCAAAAAAATAATTCCTTTTATCTATTGAGTATCGTTTTGCAAAACAGTAAACATCACCTGCACTATTTTTTTCGTGCGCGGCACCGCCGGGGTCACGGGGTACATTCACCTTTTGCTTATCGGCTGATTGCAGGTATAATTGAAGAAGAGCATCCTTATTATTGTTACGCCGAGTTGGAAGCCAGACGAGCCGGACTGAAAGCTCAAAGGGCGGTGCAGGAGCCTAAACCTGAAGGATTTCAATGCTCAGGCAGGGAACTTCCGGTCTCCGGATCTGATGCTCCGACGGGAAAGCATTGCCTTACTCCGGCTGATGCCCGGCTTTTGTTTCGCCTGGCAAATGCTTTTTCGTATTGCATAGTGATGGAGTGGGGTGGAATAGACGAAATAACCCGGCTCTATTTACAAAGAGCTTCTTCCAAACTTGAAATCTATCAGGGAGGACAGGAATCTGCTGTGCTGCCGGAGTTGCTGTATTGTAATGCGAATCTTGCAGAATCGGCTTTGTCGCTGGCCCTGGAACAGGCTTTGAGCCAAAAAACCACTCAGAGCCTTTTGGTCTTGGCCGGTCCGCATCGTTCGGCCGGAGCTTACCGTTGCTGGCAACAGCTCCTGACTCATCCCGATGTGCGGCTCTCGGTAGAGATGAAAAGGCTGGGGCTGGTGTTTTTTAATCCGGAACTACAAAAGAACCACTATATTTTGAGGCGCTGAATACAATATTTACATGCCGGCCTGTTGTCTGCTTAAGCGGTCAAACAAAGCAGAAGATTAAAGCTTTGAGCAGAATTTATTCCCCCCCGTATTCCATCAAATAGGCTTTGATGAATTCGTCCAGCTCGCCGTCCATGACTGCCTGCACGTTGGAGGTCTGATAATCGGTGCGATGGTCTTTTACCCGCCGGTCGTCAAAGACGTAGCTGCGGATTTGGGAACCCCATTCGATTTTCTTTTTTCCGGCTTCTATCTTGGCTTGTTCGGCCCGGCGTTTTTCCAGCTCTATCTCGTAAAGCTGCGACTTGAGCAGCCTAAGTGCATTTTCTTTGTTGCCGAGCTGAGAACGGCTTTCGGTGTTTTCGATCACTATGCCTGTAGGAAGGTGGTGCAGACGAACCCCTGTCTCCACCTTGTTGACGTTCTGACCTCCGGCGCCCGAGGAGCGAAAAGTGTCCCAGGTAATGTCGGAATCCTTGATTTCGATTTCTATGCTGTCGTCCACCAGAGGAACCACAAAGACCGAAGTAAAAGAAGTCATACGCTTGCCCTGAGCATTAAAGGGAGAAACACGTACCAGGCGATGAACCCCGTTTTCGCTCTTTAAATAACCAAAGGCATAATCGCCTTCTACGGTCATGGTGACGGTTTTGATGCCGGCATCGTCTCCATCCTGCCAGTTGGTGATAGCGGTTTTGTATCCATGGTTGTCGCAGTAGCGCTGATACATGCGATAGAGCATTTCGGCCCAGTCCTGGCTTTCGGTGCCGCCGGCTCCGGCATTGATTTTGAGCACAGCTCCGAGTTTGTCCTCTTCGTGGCGGAGCATATTTTTCATTTCCAGGTTTTCGAGCAAATGCAGGCTATGTCGATATTGCTCATCCATTTCCTCTTCGCTCAGGGCCGCTTCTTTGTAAAAATCGTAGGCCAGAGCCAGTTCCTGGACAGCTGTATGAATTTCCTCGTAAGCCTCAATCCAGCTTTTGATTTGCTTGATTTTTCGCATTTGTTCCTCGGCTTCTTTTTGTTTTTCCCAGAAACCGGGAGCCTGAGTCTTGAGTTCTTCCTCTTTTAAAGCATCAATTTTGTTTTCGATGTCAAAGATACCTCCTCAGCGCGTGCTCGCGCTCCTGGATCTCTTTGATCTGGTCTGTAGTAGTCATTATAAATACATTTTTTCTATTTCGTCCTTGTAATGATCGGCAATCACATTGCGTTTCATCTTAAGTGTGTTGGTCAATTCTCCGTTGGCAATACTGAAAGCCTGGGGCAGCAAAACAAAACGGCGAATTTGTTCGTAACCGGCCATGTTTTTTTGCAGTACGCGGATTCTGTTCTCAAAATAGGCATATATCCGTTCGTCTTTGAGTACTTCTTCCAGGTCGTTGCTATCCAGATGGCGGATGCCCAATTTTTCCACCAAACTTTTCAGTTCCGTGTATGCGGGCACAATCAGGGCGCTGACAAATTTCCGCTGATCTCCGATGACAGCGACCATGTCTATGTATTTGTCGTTGCATAATGCCGCTTCTATGCTTTGGGGAGCAATGTACTTGCCGTTGGAAGTCTTAAACAAATCTTTGAGGCGCTCGGTAAGTACCAAATGCCCTTCTTTGTTGATATAACCTATATCACCGGTGCGAAAAAATCCATCCTCTGTAAATGCTTTGGCATTGGCCTCGGGTTTGTTGTAATAGCCGGGGGTGATGGTTTTGCCTTTGAGCAGAATCTCACCGTTGTCGTCGATGCGCACTTGTAGTTTATCTATAAAACTGCCCACGCTGTCGAGGCTAAAATGTTTTTCGTCAAAACTGGTGACGGTGGCTGTAGTTTCGGTCAGGCCGTAGCCGTAATAGAGAGGTATACCCACAGAGCGCATAAAAATCAGGATTTCGTTCGAAAGTTTGGCTCCTGAAACAGGGAAGAGTTTGCCGTTTTCTAAACCTACGGCTTTCTTAAGGATGGCAAACAGGCTTATTCTGTAAAAGTTATAGCGCAAACTCAGCCAAAAAGGAGTTTTAAGATCCTGACGTTTGTAATCGAGATTATATCGTTTGCCCAGTTTCACGGCGTGAAACACCACTTTCTGAGCCAGAGGGGACATGGCGTTGATCTTGTCCATAATGCCGCTGTACACTTTTTCCCAGAACCGGGGAACATTGCACATGATTGATGGGCGAACTTCCTTGAGGCTCTGTTGTATGTCGAGGGGTTTGAGATTGATATCTATCTGTATAAGTCTGGATAAACAATACAAACTCCAGGCTTTTTCGAAAATATGCGTCAGGGGCAGGAAACTCATCGAAATATCGTTTTTGTCGAAGAGATACAAGAGTTTGATATCCATTACCCTTACAATTTCCAGGTAATTGCTGTGCAAGAGCTGCACGCCCTTGGGTTCGCCGGTAGTGCCCGAAGTATAGAGAATATTGGCCAGATCTTCTTCGCGGCAGGATTTGCGTCTGGCTTCGACTTGCTCCTGCAGGCCAAGCAGCACTCCGTTGTGCTTAAAGTCTTTGAAATACAACGATTTATTGTCGTTTTTCTGTAAACGGACATTGGTGTCAAAAACGACGATTTGTTTCAGGCCGCATTCCTTATTGTTAAGAGCTTCAAAGGCCCGGTCGTATTGATATTGTTCACCTACAAAGATCAGACGGATACCCGCGTCGGCAATGATGTATTCAATCTGGCTGGTGGTGCTGGTGGCGTACATGGGCACGCTTACTGCTCTAAGGCTGAAGATAGAGAATTCACTGATGACACATTCGGGCATGTTTTGAGAAAAAATACCTACTTTTTCCTGCTCAGTAATGCCAAAATCGAGCATGGCAGCAGACAGTCCGTTGGAATAATCGTTCAGCTCTTTCCACGAAATGCCTTTCCATTGATTATCGGTATAATCCCGGTAGCGCATGGCAATCCGGTCACCGTGACTGGCTGCATATTCAGGTACCAATCTGGAAAAATGATGAATATTCATTTGATATAGAATTGATTTAGAATGCAAAAGTACGCTTATAATTTATATTTTTTTTCAAAAGCTCCAAGTTTTGTATTGTTTAAAGATATTCTTAGCTAATTTTGCATGTTGATTATCAATAATTATGGATTACCAAAGCAGCATAGATTTATTAAAAAAGCTCATCTCTTTGCCCTCTTTCAGTAAGGAGGAACAACTCAGGGCCGATTTTTTGTGTCGTTATCTGCAAGAGCTTGGCTTTGAGCCCAAACGAGTCGGCAACAATCTTTGGTGTCCGGCACAAAACATTGACAGCAGCAAACCCGGCCTGTTGCTCAATTCCCATATCGATACGGTGCGTCCTTCGGATTCCTGGACCCGCCAACCCTTTGAACCTCAAACCGAGGGAGACCGCCTCTATGGCTTGGGCAGCAACGATGCAGGAGCTGCCCTGGTGTGTCTGATTCAGACTTTTTGGAGGCTGAGCCGCAAAGCCCAGCCTTACAACCTGATACTGGGTTTGTCGGCCGAGGAAGAAATTACAGGAGCTCAGGGGATTGAATCACTCATGTCGGCTCTGCCGTCCATTGATCTGGCCATAGTAGGCGAACCCACCGGCATGCAGGCCGCTGTCGCCGAAAAGGGTTTATTAGTGCTGGATTGTACAGCCCGGGGGAAATCGGGGCATGCTGCACACGACAATCCCGACAATGCCATCTACAATGCCATCGAAGATATCAATTGGTTTAAAACAACTATCCTGCCGCGTTCATCCGATCTGCTGGGGCCGGTCAAAATGACCGTTACCGTGATTCAGGCCGGCGAAAAGCATAACATTGTTCCCGACAGCTGCCGTTTTACCGTAGATATCCGTGTAAACGAGAAGTACAGCAATCAGGAATTGTACGACTATATTTGCACACAGGTTAAGTGCTCGGTACGTGCCCGTTCTTTTCATCTCGATTCCTCTTCCATTTCTCCCGATCATCCCATCGTCAAAGCCTGCAAGACACAGGGCCTTACTTTGTATGGCTCCCCCACGCTTTCGGATCAGGCCAGAATGCATTGCCCATCCATAAAAATAGGCCCCGGCCAATCGCTACGATCCCACACGGCCGACGAATTTGTCTTGCTCTCCGAAATCCGCGAAGGGGCGGAGCTTTACTATCGTTTGTTGGATGAGCTGAAGATTAACGAGTAAATTTTAAAACATCAGAGAGATAAATACTGAGATTTCTAAAATTTCCTGATCCAAAGTTCGGGATTCAGTCGCTGCTTGTCTTGCCAGATTTGAAAATGCAGGATGGTCTGGTTGGCCTGTTCTTTGTCGACGAATACTTTGCCCAGCAATTCACCTGTTTTGACATTATCTCCCAATTTCACCCTGACCTCTTCGAGGTTGGAGTAGACTGTGAGGTATTTACCGTGCCGCACAATGACAGAGGCGTTCATACCGGGCACCATGAATATCTTACTGACAGTGCCCTTGAAAACGGCCCTGGCCGATGCTCCTGCCCGGGTCTGAATATCAATGCCCTTGCTGTTGGTTTGCACATATTTAAGTTCCTGAAATTTTTGCTGGCCAAAATGCACGATGATGGTTCCCGGTTCATTCAGAGGGAAGGGGAGTGTGCCTTTGTTGCTGCCAAAGTCGGCCGATAACTTCTTTTCGTCTATGGTCATGGCATAGCCTCCTTCGCTTTCGGGCTCGCTGCGTTCTTTGTCCTGGCTGGCCTTGCGGATTTCTTCGGCTATGATTTCCTCAATTTGTTTATCGAGACGGGCAGCCAGTTCCCGGTCTTTTTTGAGCTCTGCATTCAGGGCTGTTTCTCTCTTTTTGAGGGAATTCAACAAACTGCGCTGCTTTTCTCTTTCCTTACTCAGGCGGTCGCGTTCGGCTTGTTGTTCGTCAAGCAGTTCTTTTTGTTGCTGATAAGCCAATTCAAGATCGATGCGTTTTTTTTCGAGCTGAACTTGCTTTTGACGTATTTCTTCGGCCTGCCTGCGCTGGAATTTGGAGTATTCGTTCAGGTAGCGAATGCGGCGATAGCTTTGGCTGAGGTTTTCGGCCGAAAAAATAAACATCAGCCTGTCGTCTGTTTTGAGACGGGTATGCAGTTGTTTTATCAATTGAGCATATTGCTGTTGCTTGACCGACAGTTGCCGCTTGAGTTCGTTGTATTCATTTTGCAGGTTGCGTAAGGATCTGGACAATTTATTCATTTCGGTGTTCAGACGGCTGATGTATTGTTCGGTCGATTTGATCTGATCGTTCAGGATGGTATATTGATAGAGCAGGGCCTTACTCGATTTCTGATTGGCGCTTAAACTTTCGCTGGCCGCTTTGATACGATCCAGGACAGCCAGCCTTTCCTGCCTGACATCTTCTATGCTTTGCTGGGCCTCGATACTGGCAAAACTTAAGATCAAAAGACTGATAAAATAATAAATCCGTCGCATCGTCAGAACTGAAGTTGATTCAAAAAGGATTCCAGACTGGTTTGTTTATAATTGCCCGGTAGGGGAAAATCAAACGAAAGCATAGTATTGTAGGCCGGCCTGAGGTAGTCCAGCCTTAACTCAGTCTTCTCATTTCCCTCTTGAAAGCTCAGGACTACTCTGGAAGGAAAAGAGCCGAAAGTAGTGCTTTGAAAAAGACTGTAATCTACTATGAGGGGAAAATTCAACAAACTGCTCTCCAGCCTGGCATGATGATATTCTCCCTCTGTATTTATGTAAAATATTGCCTTATCGCCTTTATAAGAACTGCTCATTACCAGTTCCTTGTCAATTTCCTGCAAGTCAAAATCCTTAGCGCTGATTTTTTTGTTACCGGGAACGAAAAATTGATTGGAAAGTACAGAGGTCAGGGCTTTTAAAGCATAGACAGCCTGATCGTTCCCGATGTTCTGATCGGAAAGAGCGGCCAGGGCATAGGACTTCTGGAGCCGGTTCATCACAAACACACTATCTGCGGTAAGGAGCAGGCGCCCAACCTCTATGCCCAGGAAAGGCTGAAGTGAGATCCAAAGACAGCTGTCTTTTTGAATTCTCACCTGAGCGGCCAGGCTGTTGGAACCCTGACTGGTTTTGAAGTTGATGTTCACTTTGGATTCCAGCCGGTCAAAAGATTTATGTTGATCCAGAATTAGCTGAATGCGCTGATAAGGATCCGTTTTTTTTAAAAGCTTTTTTGTGGGAGAACAAGCCGGAATCAATACTAAGGCCGTTACTAGCAGCAGGGGTAAAATTCTTTTTGGTTGAGTTGTCATTGTTCGTCGGATAATTTGTTCAGATACACAGCCCGCTTTGCTTTTTGCAGCAAGATCTCAGAGACTCCTTCCATGGCGGCAGCTTTTTTCCATTGCTCCACGGCTGCTTCTGTTTCGTTGTTAAACCATAGGATATCTCCGTAATGTTCCAGTAATTCCACATTGGGTTCTTTGGAATGCTCTATGGCTCTTTGGATGTAGATTTTTGCCAGCCGGTATTGCTCTTGTTTAAAAAATACCCAGGCGTAGGTATCCAGATAAGTACTGTTGGTCGGTTGGAAATCCAGGCTTCTGCGGGACATTTTCTCAGCTTTGGATAAATCGCTCTCGTCCAGACTTAAAAAATAGGCATAATTATTCAGGACTAAGTGATTGTCGGGATGGAATTCCAGCGCCTGCTCATAGTGAGCATAGGCTTTGACGGCATCGCCGGTCTGGTGAAAAATATCACCCATATAACCTAGGATATTGGAGATAAAAGGCCGGTTTTTGGGATCGGTATTTTCCAGGCATTTTTGATAGGCTTCGAGAGCTTCCTCGTGATTTTGTTCGATGCTGTAAGTCAGAGCCAGGTAATACCAAAAATCTGCTTCGCCGGGGAAATACATCAAGGCCTCCAGACAAATACGGCGTATCTGTTCCTGATTGCCTTCTTCGAGGTTGAGGCCTAAATAATCCTGCCAAACACGTAACTGATTGGGATTCAAATCGAGGACGTTACGCAACTCGCTGATGGCCTCGTCTTTGCGCTGAGTGAGCAGCAACCAGCGAACCCGCAGATCGCGTAGATCGTAGGCTGTAGGATGTTGTTCGAGCAAAAGCTCAAAGTAGTGTTCGATCAGTAAGCTGTCTTCGCGAT
>JAQUTN010000061.1 GCA_028694375.1 Bacteroidales bacterium | reverse complement strand
CGAAGGTCTTGAAAACGGCAGCAAATGCATCATTACCACTCAAAAGGACCATATGCATTTAATTGACAATCCGCTCTTTGAAGCCTTGACTCCTTATATATATTACATCGAAATAGACATTCATTTTGTCGATGGACAGGAAGAAGTCTTTAATAACCAAATAAACGACTATGTACGAAAACATACAAAAAACCCTTCACTGGCTTGAAGCCAACACAAGCTTAAGACCTTCCATAGGCATCATATTGGGATCGGGACTCGGAAACCTGGCTGAGCAAATAGCATCACCCCAACGCATCTCTTACAAAGACATTCCGAATTTTCCGGTATCTACCGTCGAAGGACACAGCGGCAATTTGGTGCTGGGCCTGTTGGGAGGCAAAGCCGTTATGGCCATGCAAGGGCGTTTTCATTACTACGAAGGTTATTCGATGAAAGAACTCAGTTTCCCTCTGCGTGTCATGAAGGCCTTTGGCATCGAAACCTTGTTTCTGTCGAATGCTGCCGGAGGCCTGAATCCGGCTTTCAAAGTAGGCGATATTATGATGATTACCGACCACCTGAATCTGTTCCCCGAACATCCCTTACGAGGGAAGAACGATCCCCGGCTGGGTACCCGATTCCCGGATATGGGACAGCCCTATTCAAAAACTTTGATGGATAGGGCTACTGTCCTGGCAAAAAAGCTAAGTATACCTTTGAAGCAAGGAGTGTACGCCGGCTGGCAGGGTCCCAGCTACGAAACACCAGCCGAATACCGCATGCTGCATCTGCTCGGAGCTGACGCCAGTGGAATGTCCACCGTGCCCGAAGTCATAGTAGCCCGACACGCCGGCATGGAAGTTTTCGGGCTTTCGATCATTACCAATTCTGCTTTGTCGGCAAGTACCGAAAAAGTTTCTCACAAGGAGGTTCAGGAAGCTGCTTTGAAAGCTCAACCTTTGATGACCACCTTGATTACTGAACTCATAAAAACCTTATAAACATGGAGGACCTGGATGACATCACCCAACCGGTGCAAGCAGGACGCACCGAAATAGCCAGTCTCGGAGAATTTGGACTTATAGAACACCTGACAGCCGGAAATATTCTGATTCAGGAAACCTCCAGGCTGGGGCCCGGCGATGATGCCGCCATTCTGCATTACGGGGAAAACAAGGATCTACTGCTAAGTACCGATCTTTTACTGGAAGGCATCCATTTCGACCTGAGTTATGTACCCTTGAAGCACCTTGGTTATAAAGCAGCCGTGGTAAACTTCTCGGACATTTGCGCCATGAATGGCCTGCCGGCTCAACTGACAGTTTCTGTTGGTATATCCAAACGCTTTTCTGTCGAAGATATGGAGGAGCTCTATGAGGGAATAAAACTGGCATGCAAGGTTTACGGAGTTGATTTAATCGGGGGCGACACCTCTGCTTCGCTCACGGGACTGACACTCAGTCTGACCTGCACCGGAGTTGTTGAAAAAGGACAGGCTGTGCTGCGTAACGGAGCCAAAGTCAACGACCTCATTTGTGTTTCGGGCAACCTGGGAGCAGCTTATATGGGTTTGCAATTGCTGGAACGTGAAAAAATGATTTATCAGGGCCAACAGAATTTTCAACCCGATTTCGCAGGCAAAGAATACCTCTTGCAACGACAACTGCGCCCTGAAGCCCGTAAGGATATCGTCGAAAAACTGGCTCAGAAGAAAATCCGCCCAAACGCCATGATTGATGTTTCGGACGGATTGTCGTCTGATTTATTGCATATATGCAAACAATCGAACTGCGGTTGCCGCATCTTCGAAGAAAAATTGCCCATAGATTTTCAAACAGCCTCCCTGGCTGAAGAAATGAATATGAACCTTAGCACCGCAGCCCTGGATGGTGGCGAAGACTACGAGCTTTTATTTACTGCAGCCCTAGAGCTGCACGAAACGATAGAAAGCTGGGCTGAGGTCCGGATTATTGGCTACATCTGTCACGAGCAAGATGGCCGCAAACTTATTACGCGCGACAACACAGAAATTGACATCATCGCTCAGGGATGGAAAATGGCCTGATCTGAGCCAAGCTCAAGCCGGTACTATGAAAATACTGCATAGATTAATCTTCGCATGTCTGCTTGCAGGCTTATGTCTGCTGAATTCCTGCCACAGCGAAGATCAATTAAAATTACGAGCCCGTATGCAAGAATGGGACGATGTTTTATGGGTAAAAAACGGCATTGAAGACACAGAAGGCACGCGGGCTATCCTAGACAGCCTGGAAACTCTTAACAGTAAAAGTTTAACTCACAAGAACAGAGCATATTATTATTTACTGGAAACCATTGCAAGGGATAAGTCGTATTATGTATTTAAGAACGATTCGGCTATTTCTGTTGCGGTGAAATGGTATAAAAACAAACCTGATTTTTACAATTACAGCCGCAGTCTGTTTTACCACGCCATAGTGCTTTCTCAAATTCACACCAACGATTCTCTGATGTTTTTCTCGATCAAAACGGCAGAAGATGTGTATTTAGAGAAAAAATTGGATGATTCATTATTGTACGCCCGAATTTGTGTTTTTATGGGCAGTTTACATTATTCCAGAGGTAATTACGATATTTCAAACGACTATTACGAAAGAGCGGCCGCTGTTTTCAAAGCCATCGGTAATACCGACCGCTATATTTCCGCCAAAATGAATCAGGTATGGTATCATATCTCAACCGGAGAACAGGATGCAGCACTGACTATGCTCAAAGAACTGGATTATTCTGAGAAGTTATCCGATAAAGCCCTTTCATATATCTACAATGCCTATTGTGGGTATTACACAGTAAAGAAGGAATACACCAAAGCCATTGAATATGCAAAGCGCGACTTTGCCCTGAACAATGTTCCAAAAACACCCGAAGACAGCGCAGCACATTATTTTTCTCTAATAAAAAATTACTGCATCGCTAATATCCCTGACAGTGCGATTTACTACGCTTCAAAATTGGAATTCGCTCTGCAGGAAAATAATCCCAATAATCATTTTTATTATTTGGGGATTTCAAACGCCTATCAACAGGCAGGACTGGCAGAAATTGGCAACAATTATCTGAATATGGCCTATTTTAGTTTACGCAATAATATCTACGATAACAGCCAACAACGCATTCTGGAATTGGAAAAAAAGTACGATATGTCGCGCAAAGAGTACGAGCTAATGAAAACTACTCACGAAAAGAAATTACTTATAGCTTCTTTTGCCGTTACCCTGCTTATTATATTAATCATGGCTATTGCCGCCTATCAGTACCGGAAAATTCAAAAACAAAGGGACTTGCTCATTCAGGAAGAAAAGGAACACATAGCCAAAATAAATGTCTTACAGAAAAAAGCCATCAACCTGTTCCCCAGTTTTGTTCAAATAAGCAACATTGTTTTGCAAAAACATTACAGTCTGGAACTTCAGGAGGATATGAACAAAGCCATTTTTTCTTTGAAAGCTGCTCTTATTAATGAATTATCCTCCTTTTTTCCCGTAGAAAAAGATTCCATAGATTTTGAAAATCTTAGCGAAAAAGAACAATTGATCTTTTTACTCACCAAATTTGGTTTTTCAAATGCCGAAATTGCCACAATTTTACTCATTACTGAGGCAAATGTTCGCTCAACCAAGTCGAAAATCAAAAAAAAGAGCGAAACTTTTTGATATTACTTCTTTGATTAATAAGGCCTTACAGCGAAACTTTTTGAGAGACCTGAACAATTAATTGAATTTCGTTATATTTTTGACGCATCGTTTTCTTGTTTAGTTACTTGAATTATTCATTATTTAAAATTGTTGCCTTATGAACAAACTTGTATTATCATTACTTTTTTTTGGAACTACGTTTTTCGCATTTTCACAAGCTTCAGAAGAAGATGAGATTCGTCTCATAAAAAAATCTGATCCAAAATGTTATTCCGTTCCGGAATCTAAGCCTGTATTAAAAGAATCTGTGACAGCTTCTTATAACACCAACAACCTGTTCATCAGCATTGCTGATTTTACCGGAGCAGTAACTGTAGAAGTGCTTAACGCCAACAATATGGTGGTGATAAATGATACGCGAAAAATATCAAAACAAGCTGTTCTGACTTATTCGATTGGTAAACTCAGACCGGGAGTATATACCTTGGTTGTAAAAGCCTCAGGTGAATATTTTGGAGAGTTTTACAAAAAAACGCTCGAAAATGTTGTTATTTCAAGGGAATCTCTGGTTTTGAGTTCTTTGTCCTATCAATAAGGGCAAGTTCCTGAAAGCGTTCAGGATGTTTTAAATTAAGGGTGAATCAAGCGACGAAGCTTCCTGCGTCAACATATTTTTCTTAATGTGGATGATATTTGTTGATTCAGGGGGCTTCTGTTGTGTCAGACTACTGCAAGACCAGGTAAATATTCCCGATTAAATGGCAAAAAAAGAGGGTAACTCCATAGAGCTACCCTCTTACGTATTATACTCATCAACTTTTAATAACTGTATCCACCGTTCTGATAAATAGAATCGTTGTTGAGCGAAGGCAGGAAAGTGCTGGTATCGAAGGGACGTAATACATAGTCCACGTTGAAATAGGCGGCCAACGCAGGGTTGGTTTCGCTTAAATAAGTTGCATTATCCAACATACCGGTACGGGCAAGATCGTAATAACGCACCCATTCACCGCACAATTCTCGTCCACGTTCATCCAATACTGTTCTTACAGTGACGCTTCCGCTCAGGTTTTGAGCACCGGCCCGACTGCGAACTTTATTTAAATAGGCCAGGGCATCGGCTCCGCCGTTGACTTCCAAATCGGCCTCAGCAGCAATCAGATACATTTCGGACATTCTCATTATATGCATGGCCGAAGTATTACCAAAACGCAATTTTGATACATTTTGCGGATAAAATTTGGTCGTATTGTGCTTAGTAAGCGAGGGATAAAAACTGGAAAAGAAATTTTCGACACTACCATCGGCTGTGTAATCAGGCGTTGTATTAAAGTAACTGTGGTTCATTAGTATACTTTTACCTGCATCGTTGTATACATCGGCATAATCAACAATAAGGTGTTTGCTGGTGTATTTAGCCGCCTTCTTTGCAGTATAATCGGCATCTTGAGGCATAATAAACTCAATGGCGTCTTCTCCTACTGCAATAGTTTGGCCAAGAATTGCGGTAGTGTCTTTGTCATATTTATTCGCAAAATCTTTGGTCCACACAAACTCTTTGTTGGCACTCCAATCGTTTTGGAATATTTTGTAGAAGCGTGGATCCAGTGTTCCATCACCATTGACAAACAAGCTCAGTAAATGCTGGGTCGGCATAAAGGAGCCGTTGGCCGATCCTTCCCAGGTGACATAAGAATCGGCATTGTTTTCCCTGGCAGGGAATTCGGTCAACTGGCAACGGAACAAAGTATGATTTTGACTCAGAACATGGGCACCATTGCTGCTGCCGTTGAAGGTCGGATCTGCATAATAGGCATGTTTCCACAACGCCTCTTTGTTGGTGTAATTTTCTGCTTCCGAAAAAATATCATCGAAATTGGAATACATAAAGGTCATGTAATTGGCACCACCGTCAATTTCCCAGTCATCTATGAGCATTTTGGCATAAGTCAGGGCGTTTTCATAATAACCGGCTTTGTCGTCTACCCAACGGGTGGCCTGCAAATACGCTCTGGCCAAAAAACCAATAGCCGACTTTTTGGTTGGGCGGGTAATAGCAGTATAATCACCTTTTGGAAGCCATTCCATCGCATATAACAAGTCCGGAATTATGATTTCATCGTATATTTCCTGAGGAGTATTTTTAACCGGGACATATACGCTCTGATCTATACTGGTGTTTTTTTCCGTTACGATGGTAGCTCCGCCAAATTGCTCAGCAGCGTGATAATAATAAACTGCGCGCATAAAACGGGCTTCTGCCGCCTTGGCATTACGTTCCGCTTCGGTATTATAGGGCGGAATGTGCACAAATTGCAAGACCTTGTTACACGAACCGATTCCGTCGTACAGCGAATACCAGAAATTCAACATATAAGTCGTATTGGGAGAACCTCCGGCATAGAACCAATAGTAATGCGGATTGTTATTATCCATATTACGCGGTGTTGTCCACAAGTCGGTCTGCGCTTCGGTAATGGCCATAAAATTGACTTTGTTGGAGTTGCCGTAAAAGCTCCTTTCCAAACCGAAATAGATATTATTTACCAATGTTTGAAATCCGGTAGTGGTTTGTGACAAATTTTCGAAAGTAAATCCACCGGGATCGTCTTCGTCAAGTGAACAAGAGTTGAAAGTGGTACAGAGGCTTATTGCTAACGCAAAAAAAGCAATGTTTCTTACTATATTTTTCATAACTGTAATCTCCTTTCAATGATTAAAATGTAAGATTAAGACCAAACACAAATTGTTTGTACAAAGGATATCTCGAAGAAGAGGATTCCGGATCTATACCTTTGAGCTGTTTGCTCTTGGTCCACACAGCCGGATTATAGGCTGTTGCATAGATTCTCAACCTGTTGATCAAGGCTTTTTTGGTGAGACTCGAAGGCAAGGTATAACCTAAGGTAATATTCTTGACTTTGATAAAGTCTCCGTCCATAAAGTGGGCAGCCGATGCGGCCGGGTTGTAATTCAAACCCGGAGCAAAATAATAAGCATCGGTATTGTCAGTCGTCCAGTAATCTACTCCTGAGGGCTGATTGCCGGTTACAGAAGCCGAACCGCTGTAATAACTGTATTCTGTCAGATGTCCGAAACGTCCCATCAAATAAACGCTCAAATCGATGTTTTTATAATTAAACGCATTATTTAAACCGGCTGTTACTCTGGGAATATACGAACCTATCACTTGCATATCGTTGGAGTTGTATATGTGAACGCCACCGTCTCCGTCTTGTTCAACCGTTTCGATTTTGACAGCACCAGGTTCGCATCCATAGGTCTGAGCTTCAGTGGCTTCGTCTTGTTGCCAGATACCCAGGTATTTGTACGCATATACGGAGTAAATGGATTCTCCCTCGAAGAACCAACCCAATTCGTTGTCTTTGAAATCACCTCCGGGCAAAGACACGATGTGATCTTTTTGCCAGGAAAGGTCGAAAGAAGTGGTCCAACTAAAATCTTTACGGACAATATTGCGGGAGTTCAAGGTGAATTCCAAACCTGTATTCATGGTTTCTCCCAGGTTCTGCCAGGTAGCCAGGGTCCATCCCCAGCCGGTGATTCCGGTAGTAACGGGCATGGCACGCATGTATAGCAGGTCTTTGGTGCGGGTGTCGTACCATTCTAAAGATCCATCAAGTCTGTTGCCGAAAAGGCCAAAATCCAATCCAAGGTTCCAGGTATAAGATTTTTCCCAGCCGATACCGGCATTTCCATAAGTACCCGTATATTGTGTCATCCCTCCGGCATTGGGTGAATCAGGACCGTCAACCGATATGTTTTGTGCGTATTTGAACATACCGGAAACTGTCGAATAGGCGGTCATACCACCGGCATTACCCGTTTTACCGTAACTGACACGCAATTTGAGGTTATCCAGCCAGCCTTCGGTATCTTCCATGAAAGCTTCGTCGCTGATGCGCCAGGCCAGGGCCATTGAGGGGAAATAATCCCATTTTCTGCCTTCTGACAACCAGGAAACGCCATCGTAACGGATGGAAGCGGTCGCCAGGTATTTACCTTTGTATGAATAGTTGGCACGTCCGGCATACGACATTTGTTGCGTTTGCTTGTAGTTACTATTGGCATAGAAACTGTTTCCTGCGGCCATCCGGTAAAACAACCAGGCATCCAGCTCCTGTCCCATAGACCCTGTATATAAATCATTTATCTGGCGATAATTCCAGGAACTTAAACCGGTCAGTGTTACAGCATGATCTTCGTTAAATACTTTGTCGTAGGTCAGGATATTATCCCAAATATACGACCATTCGTTTTGCTGGTAGATCTCGGCATAAGGTGTTACATAACCCACATAGTGAGGCGATTGGGTAATGCTCTGAGAACCGTAATAACGGCCTCGTTGAACATTGGCGTGAGAACCGCCCAGTTGTGATTTAAAGATTAAATTTTTGAAGGGTTTAATCTGAAGGTAAGCTGTAGGTTGAATATAAACGCTCTTTTGCTGATTGGCGTATTGATCCTTGCGCCAGTCGGCCAAAGGCGACACTTGTCCGTTACCGGAGTCTAAACCGATGTAATAGTAATTTAAATTCCCGTATTCATCGTAAACATCACCCAAAGGCAGTCTGCCTACGGAACTCTCGAAAACCGGGCTACAGGTATTGTTCATTTGGAAAGTGCTGTTGGTAAAGAAACCGACCTTTGCCCAACTGAAAAGATCCTGATCGATGTTCAGGCGGAAAACCACCTGGTCGGAACCCTCGAGGCTCATCAGACCTTGTTCGGTAGTATAAGACAAAGAACTGTAAACCTGCGATTTGGGACCACCGGCCGAAACAGACAAACTGTATTTTTGAGTGGTAGCTCTTTGACCGTTCGACACAGCTTCGTCCACCCAGTCAATCCACTTACCCTGATTGTAGGCATCCAGATAATAGGAATTACCTCCAAACAAGGTAGACATATCAATCAAGTCTGCTCCATTGGCATTTTTATAAGCAGTCCTGTAATATTGCAGCCATTCTTCACCCTGCATTCCGTGTTTAAATAGCGGAGTGCCTTTGATGGAAAAATAGGAATCAAAATTGACAAGGGCATCACCTGCCTGGCCTTTTCTGGTAGTAATCAGTATTACACCATTGGCACCGGCCGATCCGTATATTGCGGTTGATGCGGCATCTTTGAGCACATCAATACTTTCGATGTCGGCAGGATTAAGTTGATTCAGGTAGTTATTTACGTTCATATTGGTACTATTGTCGCCTGTATTTACAACCAGGTCTTCTACAATAGTACTTGTTGGCATTATCACACCGTCTATAACCAACAGGGGATCGTTGTTGCCGTAAATGGAGCGGACACCGCGCAGCGTTACACTGGGGTTGCTACCCACAGCACCACTGGACGTAGTAATATCCAAACCGGCAATACGTCCCTGCAAGGCCTCCATAATATTATTGGTGGGTGCCAATACAATTTCTTTAGGACCGATCGAAGACACGGCTCCGGTCAAATCACGGCGTTTTACCGTTCCATAACCGATAAAAACAACTTCATCCAGGCTAATATCGGCCACTTCCAAAACTATGGAAAGTGAACGCTGATTGTTCACCACCACTTCTTTGGTTTGAAAACCAATGTAGGAAATACTCAACACAGCCTTTTGCGCATCAGGCAATTCAAGCGAAAAAGAACCGTCAAGTCCCGTTGTTGTTCCAACCGAAGTATTGTCTGTCAACACCACGGTAGCCCCGATTATTGGCGTGCCGTCTGCCTCTGACACAATTCCTTTAACCAGTTGGGCATAGGCGGTTCCAATACAGCCTGCTGCTAAAAAAATCAGAAGCACAATACATCTGTAACTGAATTTTTTCATAAGGATTAGATTTAATGAAATGATTAAAAACAAACAAACTCTTTCGTAACCCCGTAGGATTTATTCAACTATAACTTCCAATTTTTGCCGGCATTCAGTTTAAAGTTATCAAATGTGTTTTCAACAGATTTTCGGTCAAGTGTAAAAAAAAGGCGGCATTTTCCTTGTTTTTCCAATCTTTCATGAAATCGTATTGTTTAATATTTAGGTTAATTTATGGCATCAGGCAAAACAAATATACTGCTTAATCGTTTTAATATTAATATTCGTCGTGCTTATTATATGTTTTATTACACATTTTTAACCCTACAGAGAAAATCACAAAGCGTATCTATATTCAAAAAGCATAGCAATTTTGCATTATTAATCTAATCTAATATACCGAGTTGAGGGATTTTTAACTAAAGTGGAATATTTAAAAATATTGAAGTATCTTCGAAGTGTTTTCACCCGTATTCACATGGCTTAATTTATATTCACTTGGTAATTTAAACAAAAGCATGAAAACACCAGCGATTTTTCGACGCCTACTCTTAGTATTAATGATTACTTTCACGCCATTGTCGGTTTTTTCGCAAAAAGAGCTGAAAAAATCAGAAATGCATCAACTCCTATTCCCCGACACAACAGAATTGATGATTTTCCTTGCAGAACCCTCCTTTGACGGAGCATACGGATTTAGCATTCACCAAAACGACGGGGCATACACCCTGACTGTTAAGCAAATCACCAATTGGATGGAAGTAATCGAACAACTCGAAAAAGACTTTCCTATACAGGGATTTCAATTAGATACACCTCCCGAAGAAATAGAATTGATTGAAGAAAGAAACAAAAAACAAAGACTACCAAGAAAACAGGCTGCTGCGAAAATGTATAAGATCGAATCCAATACATTTAACACGAGCTCTAAGTTGGCAAATCAACTTATTTTTTCTTGTATAGATGTGATTCGTACTTACAAGAATCCTGTTCAGGAGAAAAAGATAGTTTACGTTAACGGCGATACATTAATAATGGAAGGCTCCAGTGTTGTGGACGGTACAAGATTCACTTTTTATTGCAGAGATACTGATTCTGTTTATACCAAAAACGTACACGAAGCTTATTTAGACGATAAAATGACTGAACTGAAAAATACGACCGTACAAATAGTAAAGGACAGCATATTGAACGAAGCGGAGCTTTTGAAACGATTGCGCTCAGTTCATGATAAAAACGACCAGTCCAAATCCGAATAAATCAAGGTTTAACGATGCTGGTTTTTGCCCGCGGTCCACAGCTCTCGGGAATTTCAGGCA
>JAQUTN010000060.1 GCA_028694375.1 Bacteroidales bacterium | reverse complement strand
GAGGCGAACCCTGTTCGAAAAATCTTCCTGCAGCCAGCATTTTTCTATATCCAACACTTTGTCAAACATGCCCGGAATATGAAAACCCAGGGCATCGTTGTCCTTGAATTCTACACCGGACTTAATTTCTTCTATAGTCCGCCAGCGTTTGTTCGAGAAGGTAAATTCCAGTTTGTTCCGGTAAAAACGATCATTCTCTGAGCCTATTATGGGTCCGGGTTCCGGGATTTCAACCTTGGCTATGCGTTGCATGGCATCCAGGACCTGTTGTTGCTTATACCTTAACTGAGCAGCATAGGGCAGGTGTTGCCATTGACATCCCCCGCAAACGCCAAAATGGCTGCAAAAGGGCTCGGTGCGATCGGGAGAATACTTTTTGAAAGCGACAATGCGGCCTTCGGCGTGTTGTTTGCGTTTGCGGCTGAGTTTTATGTCTACTACATCTCCCGGAGCCGCAAAGGGCACGAAAACCACCAGATCATCTACTCTTGCCAAAGCTTTGCCTTCGGCAGCAAAAGCTTCGATTTCTATATTCTCCAACAAAGGGAGTTCTTTTTTTCTTTTAGCCAATGTTAGTGTAATTTTGCCTGCAAAAGTAGCAAATTATACGCCAGGATTGCGCTTTTTGATATATATTTGCGCTTTTTCAAATACTATGAAGACAAACATGTTTACCAGCCGTAGCGGAAAAAACTACCTGATTCCCTTTATTCTGATTGCCAGCCTTTATTTGCTCTGGGGTTCTGCCCATGGTTTGCTGGATGTTCTCAACAAGCAATTTCAGGGAACTTTCAACATGAGCAAGGCCGAATCGGGTTTTATTCAGTTTTCGACCTACATCGCTTATTTTATTATGGCCATTCCGGCCGGACTTTTATTGAACAAAGTCGGTTACAAGCGGGGAATTATCAGCGGTTTAAGTTTGTTTGCTTTAGGTGCTTTTGCTTTTATTCCGGCAGCCTTTTTTCATACACCCATCTATTTTTTGATCGCTTTGTTTATCATTGCCTGTGGCTTGTGCATAATTGAAACGGCGGCGCATCCTTACGCAACATCTATGGGCAGTGAATCTACTTCGGCCCAGCGCATCAATCTGGCGGCTGCTTTCAACGGGGTTGGTTGGATATTGGGGCCGCTCATTGGAGGGGCCTTGATTTTTGGAGCCGATCAGGGCGACAATATGGCTCTTGCCAAACCTTATATTTTTGTTGGATTGGCCGTTTTACTGGTGGGTATAGCTTTGTTTTTTATCAAACTGCCCGAAATCAATCCGACGGAAGGAGAGGAGCAGCTTCAAAAACCTGCTACTTCGATCTGGTCACACAAGAATCTGATTTTTGCCATTATAGCCCAATTTATGTATGTAGGAGCGCAAACCGGAATATTCAGCTTTTTCATTAATTACGTGACGGAGCTGGATACCAGTCTTAGCAATTTACAAGCCTCGCGTTTGCTCAGCTTCGGTGGAATGG
This sequence comes from Bacteroidales bacterium, assembly GCA_028694375.1. Lineage (GTDB taxonomy): Bacteria > Bacteroidota > Bacteroidia > Bacteroidales > UBA1402 > UBA1402. The sequence goes on along the minus strand of JAQUTN010000060.1, from coordinate 9,466 downwards.
GCTTATTTCTGGTGGGACGTCTCAGCGGCGTAGGTCTGATGAAAAAAATGAAACCCTCCACATTGCTGGCCTTGTTCGGCTCCTTGTCTGTGCTTTGTATGCTGGTAGTGATCTTTTCTTTAGGCACAGTATCTGTCTATGCTCTCTACCTGAGTTTCTTTTTGATGTCCATTATGTTTCCGACCATTTTTGCTCTGGGAGTAAGAGGATTGGGAGTTCATACCAAAAAGGCCTCTTCTTATATCATTATGAGTCTGATCGGAGGAGCCATCTTCCCTCTAGTAATGGGACTGATAGGTGAACAAAGCATGGCACTGGGCTTTATTCTTCCTCTGTTTGCTTTTGTTTACATCACGGGCTTTGCATGGAGCCAGCGGAGATATTAGATGGCATTTATCCCGAAGCAAAGAAGAAAAAGATGAAGCTTCTTTATACTTGATCCAAGTCGAAAGCGCCTTGTGTTTGCAGCTCTGAATCAGCCTCCAAAAGCACCGCCTCCGGAATCTCTGTCCCCGGAATCCCCTCCGTAACTGCCTCCGGGCATACCCCGCATGCCTCTGCCCGGAGCTCCTCCGCCACGGTTCGAACCTCCGCTACGGCCTCCGAATTGCCTGATACGGTAACTCAAAGTGATGATGTAATAAGCGGTCAGCATATCCGACTTGTTATAGGAAACTGAGTTGTCGCCGATGCTTTGACTTATGTTCTGCCTTTGTCTCAGAATATCATTAATTCTTAGCTGCAGGGTAAATTTCTTTTTGAAGATAGCTTTATCTATGGTTGCGTTCCATAGCAATTCGTTTTGATCAAAATTGGCGTATCCTTGCCTGGCACTAAAACTTAAATCGTTGTCAATATTAATGTCGTAAGGCAGATGAAGACTCACATTGCCTGTGGCGGACCAGTTGATGGTGTTTTGTACGCGTTCAGGATTCAGGTTGTTCTGGCTTCTGGAATAATTGAAACGACCTCTGAAACCAGCTTCGACGATATCGTGTGTAAAGGTAAGTGATAAATTTTCGCCGACATTGTAGGTATTGGTAACGCTACGGTCTCCCAATATCAGGTTGTCCACATCAATATCCTCGTCCGATACGTTTCTGCTCGAATAACCAATTCGCTGATTCAATCCTGCCGAAGTGCTGGTTTGAAAATGCAATCTGTTCTTTATTATTGGCCTGTTGTACATAACACTGCCGTTTAAACCAAAAGGAGCTCTGTCCACATTGACTGTCTGACTGTATTCTTTGCCCGAAGCATCGTAGATGCTGTTGGAAACCAGGGCGTCTTTGTTCATGCTGCTGCTGACCGAGGTGCTGAAAGAAGACAAGGTTTCGGGATTGGATTTAGAATAATTGATACTAAGGCTGTGACTGAAAGCCGGAAGCAGGAACGGATTTCCTACTGTCTCACGCATCAGGTTGGTATTGTTTTTGACCGGTTGCATCTGCGAAACGCTGGGTTCGGAAGAACGTCCGCGGTACTGAACCCGGATGTAATTTCGCCGTTCCCCGCCAATATTGTAACGAATGCTCAAGTTGGGAGAATAATTGAATACTTTGTTCTCGATATCTCTGACTTCGCCGTCGCCATAGAGAGTATAACTATAACTCTGAGAAGGGGCTGCAGTGATACCGGCAACGATGTTTAGTTTTTCGTCCCGGTAATTGTAGTTGACGGCCAGGTTTTCAGAAAAACCGGTATTCCAGAACTCATTACTGTATTCATCATTAAACAGAGTGTAATCGCCATTGTCGTCTTTATCGTATTGATTACGGACAGAGTTACGTCTTGAATAGTTGACCGCAGCATTAAATTCCAAAAAGTTTTGTAAATTCCACAATGGTTCAACCAGAGAGGCTCTTAATCTGAGACTGTATGAATCGGAGGTGTTGATCGATTTTTGATCCAGCAAGACGGCAGAATCGGGAGTGTACTTATTGGATTGATTATAACCCTGGCCTTCGTTTTCTCCCAGACTCCCGTTTAAATTAATGGTCAGTACCCGGCCTTTTTTCTGTCCGGATCTACGACTGAACAATAGGTTTAGGGAGGTATTCACATTATTGGACAAATTGTTGTTTTGGGAATCCCCCCAACTGGTACTGTCGCCATTGGTATAATAATCGAATTCTCTTTCACTGACGCTCGAACTCAAGCCGTAAGAGGCACTAGGTTGAATGATCAGAGTGCTCAACGAATCGATTTGCCATCTCATTTCAAAACCCAAATGGGCATTGTTGCTTTCTGAATGCGAAGTTGATGTAGAGTTGTTGGTGTTGGTCACGTCTTTTAGCCAGCTTTCGCGAAAAGATTCCGTTTTTCCGTAATTCGAAGTATGATTATAACTGGTGCTTCCGCCGATTTCCATTTTATCCTTGGGCTCGGCATTGATATTTAAGCCCAAATTTTGCATCGAAGTAATTCCGCTGCCTCCGCTAAATCCTCTGCTTCCCCTTCCACGGCCACTGCGGCTGGAATTGATATTGTTGGCACCTGCTGTGACTGAAGCCCTGAAATCTTCTTTGAATACATTAATCATGCTATTGGCGTCGTATCGAAAATCGTCCTTAAAAAAGTTTTTGTCGTAGTTTAATCCTTGATCAAAATCTGCACCCACACCTCCTGCGACATTTCCAAAAACACCTTTGCGTCTGTCGGGTTTAAGTGTAATATTGATAATTCGCTGGGTATTTTCATCTTCGATTCCTGTCAATTGAGCCATCTCCGACAATTCATCGAACACCTGAATCTTATCGACCATGTCTGCGGTAAAATTCTTGGTAATCATTTCCATATCGCCGTCAAAGAATTTTTTACCGTCAATTCTTATGCGGCCTATATTTTCTCCATTGACGGTAATATTACCGTTTGAATCAATCATAAAACCCGGTAATCGTTTGAATAAATCTTCGACTACTGCATTTTCCTGCATTTTAAAGGCGGCCGCATTGTATTCTGTAGTATCTCCTTTAATGATCATTTGCGCTGCCATTCCGGTGATCTCTACTTCATCAAGATTGGTGGATTCTTCTTCGAGATAAACATTTTTCAATAATTTGGATTTATCGTCCACTTCAACTCCCATAAAAACCTCTTTGTATCCCAAATATTTATACAAAATCAGGTAGTTGCCCTTATCTACTTTTGAAAAAGAATAGCGACCGGCATAATCACTTACCGCTCCGTTAATGAGGCTGGAATCTTTGGCAGAAAGAAGTTGGATGGTGGCCATTTCTATGGGGCCATCCGTTTCCTTGTCAAGCAATTTGCCTTGAATACTGTGTTGAGAAAATAAACTCAGACTAAAAAAAGTCAGGATGAATGCAGTAAGAAGAAATCTCATGGGACAACAATTATACAAAAGATCAACGCAAACTTAGACAAGTGCCTGTATAGATAGTTTAAAGCCACATTTAACAAACAATGAAAACATATGCCAATAAATCTAAAAGAGAAATGCCTCTCAACACAGAGAAGCATTTCCGAAACCTAAATCAAAACCTAAAATTACATGCCGGGAGGGAATGAACCTCCCATGCCTCTTCCATACCCGCCCATACCGCGGCCCATACGTTGGGGCATGCCTTGTTGCTGAGTATTGTTGCTTCCACCTCCGAAGGACTGGATTCTGTAACTGAAGCTCAGCAGAAAATAAGCAGGTAATGTATTGTATTTACTGTAGGAGACGTTGTTGTCTCCGTAATTTTGTCTTACGTTGAGTCTCTGGCGCAAAATATCGTTTACGGTCAGCGATACGGTTAATTTGTTTTTGAAGGTTTTGTCGATGGTCGCATTCCAAAGTACTTCCGTCTGATCAAAGTTGGCGTAACCGTATCGATCACTGTAACTGATATCGGTGGAAATATTGATGCTGTTGGGCAAATGCAAATTGATATTTCCGCTACCGGACCAATTGAGTGTGGTTTGTTCGGTGTTATTTAAATTGTTCAGTGAATTATTATAACTAAAGGAGCCCCTGGCGCCAATTTCCATAATATCGTGAGTAAAAGTCAAGGACAAATCTTCGCTGAATCCATAGATTTTTGTCAGACTGCGAGCTCCCAGCGGCAAATTGTCAATAACCAGGTCACTAAGCTTTCTACTGGAATATCCAATTCTTTCTGCATAATTTACTGAGGTTCCGGTATTGAAATGCAAGCGGTTGGGAATCAAAGGAGTGTTGTACATAAACCTTCCGTTCAGGTTGAAAGGGGCTCTATCGGCGTTTACTGTTTGATTGTACTGTTTTCCCGTGACATCGTAAATACTGTTGGCCACTAAAGCATCCTTGGTGACATCTCCAAATAAAGTGGCATTCCAGGAAGCAAAGGTTTCGGGATTGTATTTAGACATAATCAACCGAAGGTTTTGATTATAGGATGGAACCAGATGGGCATTTCCCACTGTTTCGTTCATTAGGTCAGAGTTGTTTTTGACTGGCTGCATTTGGGAAACCGAAGGTTCCTGAGTTCGGCCCCTATATTCCATACGAATAAAATTCCGACGTTCTCCCAGTACGTAACGCACACTCAAAGAGGGAGAAAAATTGAAAACACTTTGTGAGATGTCATAACCCGTGCCATCCCCGTAGGTGGTGTAACTAAAAGTTTGAGCAGGTTCTGCTCTGAAGCCGGCCATAATATTCCAGACCTCGCTGACATAACGGTAATTCAATTCAGCTGTTTCGGTGAAATTGTAATTCTTAAAAGAATTGCTGTATTCGAGATCTTTGTTTTCGACAGGATAATTGCCGCTGCCGTCGTTGTCAAATTGCTCTTTCTCGGAATCACGACCTGAATAATTAAACGAAACGGCTGCCTCAATGAAATTTTGCAAATTCCACAAAGGTTCAACATAAGATGCTCGCATATTCATGCCATAAGATCCTGAAGTGTTCAGGCTCATTTGATCTAAATTTACGATGGAATCTAAAGTGTTTTTAATCGATTTATTATAGCCAGTGCTGTTCGATTCCCCATAGCTGCCACCCAGATTCATTGTGATGGAACGGCCGGCTTTTTGACTGGATTTATGACTGTATATCAAATTCAATCGGGAATTTAAGTTCAAAGAATTGCTCAGATTATCGGAAGTTCCCCAGCTGGTGCTGTCTCCGTTGTTGTAATAATCGTATTCCTGATTCCGGTCAGTTTGATTAACACTGTATGAGACAGAGGGCTGAACAATAAGGGTATTTAAAGAATCCAGTTTCCATTCCATTTCAAACCTCAGGTTGGCGTTGTCGCTGTTGGAGTTGGAAACACTCTTGTCGTTGTTGCTGATAGTGTCCCCACTCAGCCAGCTGTCCCTGGAACTTTCGGTTTCGGAATGATTGGTAGAATGATTGTAGGAAGCGTCTCCTCCTATAAGCAAACCTTCCTTTATCTGGGTATTATTGTTCAATCCCAGGTTTTGGGTATTGGTAATGCCGTTGCTGCCTCCCCAGCCACGAAATCCACGACCACGGCCGCTGAAACTGCTGTTGATATTGTTGGCTCCGCCTACAACGGCAGTTTGGGCGTTGGCAGACATTATATTCAAAAAAGCATTGGCATTGTAGCGAAAATCATCGTCCAGAAAAGTAGAGGCGTCGTAATTAAAACCATTGTCAATATCGGCTCCGCCTGCGGCACTAACGTTACCGAAAACGCCCCTGCGTCTGTTGGGTTTGAGTTGTAAATTGATAATGCGTTCGGTGTTTTCGTCTTCAAAGCCGGTTAATTTGGCCATATCCGATTTCTCATCCACCACCTGAATTTTTTCGATCATATCGGCCGTCAGGTTTTTGGTAGTCATCTCGATATCTCCGTCAAAAAATTTCTTGCCGTCCACTTTGATGCGTGATATCTTTTCTCCGTTAACGGTGATGCTTCCATCCGTGATTTGTACCCCGGGCAGACGTTTGAGCAAATCTTCGACCACTGCATTTTCGGCTGTTTTAAATGCAGCGGCATTGTATTCTATGGTGTCCACCTTGACAATCATTTGGGCTGCCATACCGGTTACCTGTACTTCATCGAGCTGTTTGGATTCTTCTTCCATGAATATATTGGGAAGAATGAGGGATTTGTCTTTTATTTCGATGTTTTGGTATACGGTTTTATAACCGAGGTAGCGACATTCCAGTATATATTTTCCTGTATTGATTTTTGATAAAGTAAAACGTCCCGCCTGATCACTCAAAGTACCTACAATAAGACTGGAATCACCGGGAGCAAGCAAACGGACAGATCCCATCTCTATTGCTCCGTCAGTGGCTTTATCCAACATCTTTGATTGTATACTGTATTCGGCTGCAAGAGCAACAAGCGGACTAACTGAAAGCAGGAAGAGGGCAAAGAAAATTCTTCTCATAAAATTTGCTGATTGAATAAATAGATTATTTACCATAAAAATGACGGCTTTTGGATGCCTGGTTTGAAAAATAGTTTAATCTGATGGAAAAATTCCCCATACAATTAATGTTAATTTCTCGGGCCTTAACTGAGTCTGTTTAGTTAAAAAAGAAAAATTACGGGAAGCTTTTCCATAAATAACAGATTTATGTTACTTTTGCAACTTATGAATAAAAGGTCTTTTTACACTTAAAACGATATTTCATTATGAAAACCAACTACGAACTCCGCTATGCGGCACATCCCCGGGATGTAAAACGTTACGACACGGAAGAGCTTAGAAGGGACTTCCTAATCGACAATCTTTTTGTTGCCAACGAAGTAAACATGGTTTATTCCATGTACGACCGAATGATAGTAGGCGGTGCCCTGCCCAAAGGAGAATCTCTTAAGCTGGAGGCTATAGATGCACTGAAAGCTCCTTGTTTTATGCATCGTCGTGAATTAGGCATTTTCAATGTGGGCCTGGGCGAAGGCATTGTAAAGGTGGGTGATACACAATTCACCTTAAAATACAAAGAGGCTCTTTATCTTGGTGCCGGCGACAGAGAAGTTTACTTCGAAAGCAAAGACGCCGCCAGCCCTGCCTTGTTCTATTTCAACTCTTTGGTGGCTCACATGACTTATCCGGACAAAAAAATCACCAAAGAAAACGCCATTGTTGCCGAAATGGGCAGCATGGAAAGTGCCAACCACAGAAACATCAACAAGATGATCGTAAATCAGGTTTTACCCACCTGTCAATTGCAAATGGGTATGACCGAACTGGCTCCGGGCAGCATTTGGAACACTATGCCTGCTCACATTCACAGTCGTCGCATGGAGGCTTATTTCTATTTTGATCTGCCCGAAGAGCATGCTGTATGCCATTTCCTGGGCGAGCCCACCCAAACCCGTCATATCTGGATGAAACGCAACCAGGCCGTACTCTCGCCCGAATGGTCCATTCATTCAGCTGCTGCTACCAATAATTATACCTTTATCTGGGGAATGGGCGGCGAAAATCTTGATTATGGTGATCAGGATTTCTTCACCTTCACCGAATTGCGTTAACTAAAAACAAGTATAAATATGAATCCATTTTCATTAGAGGGAAAAATTGCGCTGATAACCGGCGCATCCTACGGCATTGGAATGGCCATTGCCAAAGCCTATGCACAAGCCGGTGCCAAAATTATATTCAATGATATTAAACCTGAATTGGTAGAAAAAGGACTGGAAGAGTACAAAGCATCCGGTATCGAAGCCAAAGGCTACGTTTGTGATGTCACCAACGAAGAACAGGTAAACGCCATGGTGGCTCAGATCGAAAAAGAAGTAGGCATTATTGATATTTTGGTTAACAACGCCGGCATCATCAAACGTATTCCCGCTGTTGAAATGACGGCTGCCGAATTTCGTCAGGTGATCGACATCGATTTGAATGGTCCCTTTATCGTTTCCAAAGCCGTTGCTCCGGGCATGATAAAGAAAAAAGCCGGTAAAATCATCAATATTTGTTCCATGATGAGTGAATTGGGTCGGGAAACTGTTGCTGCCTACGCTTCGGCCAAGGGTGGCCTCAAAATGCTGACCCGCAATCTGGCCAGTGAATGGGGTGAATTCAATATTCAGGTGAACGGGTTGGGACCGGGTTATATTGCTACTCCGCAAACAGCTCCTTTACGGGTTCCCGGACATCCCTTCAACGAATTTATTATTGCCAAAACGCCCGCTGCTCGCTGGGGCACTCCCGAAGATTTGCAGGGACCGGCAATTTTTCTGGCTTCGTCTGCTTCGGATTTCGTGAATGGCCACATTCTTTACGTGGACGGCGGTATTTTAGCCTACATCGGCAAACAACCCAAATAACTTTCCTTAAATCTTAAATTGATAAGCTATGAAAAAGTGTGTGTTTTTATTGTTGTCAGTTGTGTTGTTGCTGACTGCCTGCACCGGCTACGATGCTCCCAAGGCAAAACTCAACCGTATTGACTTCCAGACCGAAATCGATGGTAAACAAAACGATTTGTACATTTTGAAAAACGCTAACGGCATGGAAGTCACTATGATTAATTACGGTGCCCGCATTGTTTCTGTTATGGTACCCAATCAACAGGGTAAATTCGGAGACGTAGTTCTGGGCTTTGACAACATTCAGGATTACCTGAACAATTCCACCGATTTTGGTGCCTTCATTGGCCGCTACGGTAATCGCATCAATCAGGGCAAATTCAGTCTGGATGGCGCAGAATACCAATTGTCCGTAAACAATTTCGGACACAGCCTACATGGCGGGGTAAAGGGTTTCCAGTATTGTATGTTTGATATCAAACAATTGAACGATCAAAGTCTGGAAGTTTCCTATATATCCGCAGACGGAGAGATGGGCTTTCCCGGCGAACTCAAGGTTAAAGCCATTTATACCCTTACCGAAGATAACAGCATTGACATCCGTTACGAAGCGGAGACCAACAAAGCGACCATAGTCAACCTGACCAACCATTCTTATTTCAATCTGAGCGCTGATCCTTCGCAAAGTATAACAGATCATATCCTGATGATCAATGCCGATGCTTATACTCCGGTTGATACAACCTTTATGACTACCGGTGAAATCGCTCCCGTATGCAATACTCCCATGGATTTTCGCAAGCCGGAAATTATTGGAAAGCGCATTGACGATTTTAGTTTTGAACAACTTAAAAACGGTAACGGCTACGACCATAACTGGGTGTTAAATACCGAAGGAGATGCTGCTAAACTGGCTTGTCTGCTGCTTGATCCCAAAAGCGGCCGCACATTGAAGGTTTTCACTTCGGAACCCGGAGTACAAGTATATACCGGTAATTTCCTGGATGGAAGCCTGAATGGCAAAAAAGGAATAGTCTATAACCAGCGTGCCGCCATTTGTCTGGAAACCCAGCATTATCCCGACAGCCCCAATAAGGCTGACTGGCCTTCGGTGGTGTTGCGTCCCGGCGAGAAATACACCAGTCACTGCATTTATCAGTTTGGAGTAAAATGCTGCGATAAGGACAAGGAATGTTGTGACAAGGGCAAAGATTGTTGCAAAAATAAAGAAGGAG
>JAQUTN010000059.1 GCA_028694375.1 Bacteroidales bacterium | reverse complement strand
TTTCCAACTTGAAAGACGGCGATGTGGCCGGACTGGTTGCCCTACAGCGCAAATTCGGACAGGTAGGTGTCAAAATGGAAGGCGGTCGCAAGTACTTGTTTATGACCAGCAACAAAACCGATACCCCCACCGAAATCGAAAGACTGCCGCTGAAAAAGAAAAAGGTATACCTGAGAATTGATTGCGATTTTCGTGAAATGACCGATGTGGCCCGCTTCTATTACAGCCTGAACGGCAAGAGCTGGAAAGAAATAGGTGGCCCTCTCAAAATGGAATATACTCTGGTGGAGCACTTTATGGGCTATCGTTTCGGGCTTTTCAATTACGCCACTAAACAAAGCGGTGGCTGGGCCGATTTTGATTATTTCCGCATCAGTGACCAAATTATCGAAAACAATGACTAATAAAGAGCATGCTTCCTGTCACAGGCAAAAACTTGCGATCTTAGATTTCAAGCCCCATCTTGTCTGCTTAATCCTTGCAATTATAATCTCAGACGCTCTCTTTACTCCCCTTGCGGCTCAAAACCCAATTATTCGGGATCAGTTCACGGCCGATCCTTCGGCTCGGGTGTTCAACAACAAGGTGTATGTCTTCCCTTCGCACGACATCAGAGCGCCCCAGGGCAAGAACCTGCGCAAAGACTGGTTCTGCATGGAAGATTACCACGTTTTTTCGTCAGAGAATCTCAGCGACTGGACCGACCATGGCGTAATCCTCAGCCAGTACGATCCTGCCTGGGTCGATTCTGCTACGTACAGTATGTGGGCTCCCGATTGCGTGGAACGCGATGGGAAATACTACTTCTATTTTCCGGCCAACACCAGGGCAGATCAAAACGGCCGCAGAGGATTTGGTATTGGAGTAGCAGTGGCTGAACGGCCCCAAGGCCCCTACCTGCCCCAAGCCGAAGCCATCAGAGGTGTACACGGAATAGATCCTAATGTCTTCATCGATAAGGACGGGCAGGCCTACCTTTATTGGTCACAACAACACATTTTTGTGGCCAGATTGAAGGAGAATATGCTGGAACTGGATTCTGAGCCTTACATAATTCCCAATTTGCCGGACAAAGGGCTCAAAGAAGGGCCTTGGGTTTTTGAAAGAGAGGGGATCTATTACCTGACTTTCCCTCATGTTGAAAATAAAACAGAACGCCTTGAATACGCTGTCGGCAAGCACCCTATGGGCCCCTTTACCATGAAGGGAGTCATCATGGACGAATCGCCTGTGGCATGCTGGACTAACCACCATTCCATTTTGGAATACCGGGGGCAGTGGTATCTTTTTTACCATCACAACGACTATTCTCCTGATTTTGACAAAAACCGCTCCATACGCATAGACAGCCTTTTTTTCAAGGCAGACGGAAGCATACAAAAAGTAAATCCCAGCCTGCGGGGAGTAGGATTAAGCCCGGCGAATACAACTATACAACTTGATCGTTATTCTGCCCTCAGCCCCGAAGGGGCCGAAATCAGCTTTATCGACAAAAGCAGGCCTTTTGAAGGATGGAAAACAAGATTAAACAAGCCGGGAGCCTGGGTGCAGTATAATGCCATCGACTTTGGTAATAAAAAGACAAAGAGCTTGCAAATCCGCGCGCAAGCCCAACAAGGAGGCAGCCTTGAGCTCAGATTAAACAGCCCTGAGGGGCCTCTTTTAGCCAGCCTGGCACTCCAGGCCGGCTCTGACTGGGAAAACTACAGCTTCAAAATTAAAAAGACCCGGCCCGGTATAGTCAATTTGTTCGTTCTGCTCCGCTCCGAATCCGAAGTGGAGATTGACTGGCTCAAGTTTCAGCCCTGAAACCAAAATTTAACATCTGTCTAATTGATAAACACACCTTAGCCTTATCTATTATGAAAAAAACTTCTTTTACTTTAGTCTTTCTGCTGATTAGCTATTTCAGCTTTGCCCAGTTTGCCGGCATGATGCGCGGACAGCAGGCAGAAGCCCTGCCCGAGGGCTTTAAACCATCTTCGACCAATACTTTCCTGGCTTTGTATCCGGCCGTCAATGCTCAAACCCGCCAGGCAGTTTTCAAAGTGGTAGCTCCCACGGCCAACACGGTTCAGGTGGATTTATGCAATAAAAAATACGATATGACCAAAGACGACAAAGGAGTTTGGACCTGTATGTCCGATCCGCAGGTTGTCGGCTTTCACTATTACGCCATTCTTATTGACGGCGTGGCAGTGATGGACCGCAATACCAAGGCTTTTTTCGGAAGCAACTGGATGTCGTCGGGCATCGAAATTCCCGAAGGGCCCGAAGGCGACTACTACCGCTTCGACAAAAATATTCCCCACGGCCAGGTTCGTTCCATCTACTACTGGTCTGAACTCAACGGAATGGAACGTCACATTAACGTCTATGTCCCGGCCGAATACGAACAACAAAGCGACAAGTCTTATCCTGTACTTTACCTGGTACACGGCTGGGGCGAAGACGAAAACGGCTGGGCCAACCAAGGCCACATGGCCAACATTATGGATGGACTTATTGCCTCAGGAAAGGCGGTACCCATGATAGTAGTTATGCCAAGCGGTGATATTCAAACCAATCCTGAGCTTCGCCAGGCTCAGGGGGACATCAGCCAAATATATGTTCAGGATTTACTGCCTTATATCGACCAACAGTTCAGAACCAAAACAGACAAACAAAACCGCGCTATGGCCGGCCTTTCGAGAGGAGGCTTTCAAACCTGTATGACAGTTTCTGCCAACCTGGATAAATTTGGCTGGATGGGAACCTTCAGCGGCTTCTTCGTAAGAGGAGACAATAGTTTGGAAACCGCTTTCAACGGCCTGTTTAAAGATCCTTCGGAATTCAAGCGGCAAATCAGGTTGCTCTACATCAGCACTGGCACCGAAGAAAACACACCCAAAGCTCAGGTAGTAGCCCTCAAAGCCAAAGGCATCGACAATATTGTCTATTCGGAATCGCAGGGAACAGCTCACGAATGGCTCAGCTGGCGCAGAGCGCTGAATGAATTTGCTCAATTGGTCTTTAAGTAATCCCACTCCGGCTCAAATCCTATTAGGAACCATAATCACTTGTATATATGAAACTTACACAACTAAACACCGACTTTATAAAACTACCATTACTGCTAGTATTCCTCGCTGCAATTACTCCCTCGGTCATTGGTCAAAAAGCAAACAAAGCTACCAACATCCCCCTCTTTACCGACTTTGAGTATCAGGGCAACGACAAGGTTTACAAAGACTATCCTTTGAAAGCCGATGAATTTTACAACCCTATCCTGCAGGGCTGTTACCCCGACCCGAGCATAACCCGCAAAGGAGAGGATTATTATTTGGTCTGCTCCTCTTTTGCCATGTTTCCCGGTGTACCCATTTTCCATTCCCGCGATCTGGTCAACTGGACACAAATAGGTCATGTACTCGACCGTAAATCGCAGTTAATAATCCACGACTGCGGGATCAGTGCCGGCATCTATGCTCCCCAGATAATCTATAATCCTCACAACGATTATTTTTACATGATCACCACCCAAATTGCCGGGGGTATTGGCAATATGGTCGTCAAAACCAAGGACCCCTTGCAAGGCTGGGGCGAAGTGATAAAACTGAATTTCAACGGCATTGACCCCTCTCTGTTTTTTGATGACAACGGCAAGGCTTACGTCGTTCACAACGACGCTCCGGACCGGGGCAAAGAACTCTACAACGGACACCGGGTAATCAAGATCTGGGAATACGACACCCAGAGCGATAAGATTATTCCCGGCAGCGACCAAATCATCGTAGACGGAGGGGTTGACCTGTCCAAAAAGCCTATCTGGATTGAAGCCCCTCACATTTACAAGAAAAACAACAAATACTACCTGATGTGTGCCGAAGGCGGAACCGGCGGCTGGCACAGCGAAGTGATTTTTGTGAGCGATCATCCCAAAGGCCCTTACACCCCGGCTCCCGGGAATCCCATCCTTACGCAACGCCACTTTGCCAGAGATCGTGCCAACAAAGTAGATTGGGCCGGTCATGCCGATTTAGTGCCAGGCCCCGACAATAAAACCTATTACGGCGTCTTTTTGGCTGTACGCCCCAACGAAAAGAACCGGGTAAACACCGGTCGCGAAACCTTTATCCTGCCCGTAGATTGGTCGGGCGAATTTCCTGTCTTTGTCAATGGCCTGCTCCCCATGGAACCCAAACTCAAAATGCCTCAGGCAGGTACCGAAAACAAAACCGGCAAAGAAGGTTTTTTTCCCAACGGGAACTTCAGCTTTTGCGACAATTTCAGTGCCAACAAACTCGATTACCGCTGGATAAGCCTGAGAGGGCCGCGCGAAGATTTTTGTGAGCTGAGCAAACATGGACTTAAAATCACTCCCTTCCCTGTAAACATCAAGGAAGTCAAACCAACTTCCACTCTCTTTCATCGGCAAATGCACAATAGCTTCTCCTTTACGGTGAGCATGAATTACCTGCCCTCGTCCGAAAAAGACCTGGCCGGTTTGGTGGCCTTGCAAAGCGAGAGTTATAATTACGTCTTTGGCCTTACCAAAAAAGGCAAGGACTATTTTCTCTTGCTGGAACGAAATGAGCGCAAAGCCAGAAGCCGGGAAACAAGCTCAAGCCTCCTGGCTAGTACCAAAATTGAACTGAAAGCCCCCCTCCGTCTGAAAATAACAGCCAGAGGTGACAACTATGAGTTTAGTTACTCACTTAACGGTATCGATTTTGTAAACCTGGCCGAAAACATTTCAGGAGACATCCTTTCGACCGATGTGGCAGGCGGCTTCACCGGCTGCTTGCTCGGCCTTTACGCCACAACAGCCAACGATGCTGTACCGGAATAGAGTTTTGTCAACGGCTCAGCACCCATTCATAAACCGGATCTATTCCCCGGATGTAATCCCGGAATGTGGGTTCGAGCCATACATCCGGCTCCAGGGTTTTTAAATCTTCTTTTGTTCGTTTAAAGTATTTGGTAGAATAATTGACAACTATACCTGAAGTGGGCAATTGCAAGGACTTGACTTCGCCAAAATGATTGGGTTTGCCGCTGGTGCTTTCTCCCAGAAATACCGCTTCGGTCAGGCGCTTGAAATCCATGGCATTAATAATGGCCGAAGAAAAGGTGTTCCTGCCCAAAACCACATAAAGCTTCGTTTCGGGATGTTTATTCAGATAGGGTGCTAATTTTTCGACAAAAGACGTGCCCTGAGGCGAACTGCCACCTGTGTTGAAACGAATGTCTACCAGCAACTTTTCGACAGGCTCCCGGTTCAGAGTTTCAAAGACTCTGCTTTCGAATTCCTCAAAAGAGGGCAGCATAGCTGCCCTGGCAGGCGATCCGTACTTCATTTCTGCTTCCCTGCTCCTGCAAACGTTATACTGAATATAATACAAGCCTTGCGCCGGCTGGTAAATATCCCAGAAGAAAGTCTTCTGATTCTGGTAACATAAGGGCAGAGAATCGGGTAATACGTTGATTATGTTTTCTTTGTTCACTTCCGACGGCGACAATTTATGGAAACTGCTCAAGCCTGTACTGTCTTCCATTTGCAACTCGACTGCAAGCCCGTCTGCAAAGCCAAAGTAAGTTAAGACATCAATTATCGGTATCAATGATGGAAACTTTGACTTCACCGAAGCCTCATTGTCTGTCGTGATCAAAGTACTCAGGCTGTCAATTACTGTTTGAACTGGCAAGCCGTTGACAGCCAGTATCTTTTTCCCCAGAATTGCAGCGTTTTCATTGGTGGTGCGCAATACATAGATTCCGTCTTTGAACCAATAAAGCTGAATAGGCAATACCGCCTTTTTATCGATCAATCCGGCATAGTGTATGCTGGTATGCGAATCGCCCATGCCGGCAATGACTTGATTCAGTCTGATGGCCACTGCCAGGTCTGAGATCGAATCGGATTCTGTCTTAATGGCTTCCAATGCCGCTAAAAAATCAGCTTTCGGTTTTACCGAAAACAGGTTGATATGTTTTTCGGGCAATTCGGCAGCCAGAAATTCTATGTCTTTGCTCCAATCAATTCTCGCTATATCCCTGGCTGAGCAAAGCAGACCGGATACAATAATTAAACTCAGTAAAATAGTGTTTTTCATTGATGTTTATTCTGTAAAAAAACTTTCTGTATTTATGGTTCCAGAATCGCCGCCCAGCCTCCGCCCGAAACCATCTTGATTTTTAAAACCTCAGTCTTGTTAACGCTGCGTTTTTCCAGTTTGTAGTCCTGGGCGTAGCGGTCGGCGTTGAGGCCGTCTTTCATCAGGTTCAGAATGTAATTGCCTTCGCCCAGGAAGGAGAGCGAAATATCCAGTTCACGGGGGCTGGCATCTGTCATGGCGCCCACGTACCAGATATTGTCCTTGCGACGAGCTACCACAATGTAGTCGGCCACTTTGGCATCCAGCACCCGGGTTTCGTCCCAAACCACGGGAATGCGGGTAATAAAATCTACGCTTTCCTGTTCTTTTTTGTAAATGGAAGGCGATTCGCACATCATTTGCAGAGGCGATTCGTACACAATGTACTTGGCCACTTCGTGGCAACGGGTACCCAAGCCCATGGGGCGTTCGTAGCTGATTTTATGGTTGACGGGGTGGGCGTTTAGCATCGCTCCCGGAGTATAATCCATGGGGCCGGCCACCATGCGGGTAAAAGGCAATGTCAGATTGTGTTCCGGTGTAATGTCAGCACTCCATTTGTTATTTTCGTTGCCCTTGACCCCTTCGTAGCTGAGTACATTGGGATATTTACGTCTCAGACCCGAAGGCTTGAAAGCTCCGTGGTAATCGACCAGTAAGTTTAAACGGGCGCACTCGGCAGCAATTTGCTCGTACGACTCCACCATATACTGGTCGTTACGCTGCATAAAATCCACCTTGATGCCTCTGGCACCCCAGGCGCTGTAGGTTTCCAAAATTTCTTTCATGTTGGCGTTGAGGGGTTTCCACAATACCCAGAGAATGATTCCGACCTTCTTTTGTTTGCCGTATTCAATCAATTCCTTCACATCAATATTGGGATTGTTAGCCAGAATTTCGGTGGTCGATTTTGTCCAGCCTTCGTCGAGAATGACGTATTCGATCTTGTTGTCCGAAGCGAAGTCGATGTAGTATTTATAGGTTTCGGTATTGAGGCCGGATTTAAAATCCACTCCAAAAATATTGTTGGCGTTGTACCAGTCCCAGGCCACTTTGCCGGGTTTAATCCAAGCTGTGTTTTCGAGCGCACAAGGCTCAGCCAGTTGGTAAGTGAGGTTGCTTTCGACCAGGTCGGCATCTTTGTCGCTGATGATAAACACCCTCCAGGGAAAATCTCTGCCGGTGGCCACTTTGGCAATATAATCGGCTTCTTTGCTGATGATTTCGTTGCGGTCAGCCCCGCGGCGTGGCGCCTGGGTTTCCAACACATAGGGCGGAAATTTGCTCACAAAACCATTGGTACCATTGCTCTTGAGAAACATGCCGGGGTAAGAGTGCAGAGCCGTTTCTGTCACCAGGACTTTGGCCTGTCCCGGTAAATCGATCAACAGGGGCATACTGCAAAAACGTCCGGCGGCGATGTCGCTCAGTTGAATGTAAGGATACCAGCTTTCGTTGTGCGAATAAGTGCTCTGTTCTTCCGAAAAATAACAGGCCGCTCCGGTGGGAAAAACCAAATCCATTTTTTCGTTCAAGACCTCGTAGGGCTTGCGCGAAGTTTCCGAGAAGCGATAAGCTACACCGTCGTTGTAGGCTCTGAACGTCAGGCTGAATTTTTCCCTGAACTGCAAGCTCAGTTCATTGCAATGATCCTCTATCAGCGCGTCTTTATGTGGCACCGCCACCTGAATCTCTTGCTTAATCTCTTTGACTGACTGTTTGGCAGGCTTGGCTTCCAAACCTAAAACCCTGTCTGAGAGCTCCATGGCTATAACAGCCTTCTCCACTACGGGCTTGCCCTTAAGTTGTGCTGACCAGGAAATTTCTTTTTCGACATTTACCACAATCTGCAGATTCCCATCGGGCGATTGAAGTTGATATTCTTTGGCATTAAGGGCGGTAATCCCTAAAAACATGGATAAAACCAGAAGAAAAGATGTTCTCATTTTGACGATTTTTATTGCAGAGTAATAATGGTATACGAATACTTCGGAAAAATGTATTTGGTGTTCTTTTTGGCGAAATTTATACCGCTTTTCCTGGGAGCTACGGCCAGCTTATTGTCCACCGTATTGAGGGTGTTCAATTCGCAATCACCTATAGACCATACAGCAGCCTTACGGCTATATTTGAAACCCTCAACATTGAGGAGAGCCTCTTTGGGGCTGTCGCTCAGATTCACCACATAAATAGACAAGGTCTTTTTGTCTTCGCTCAGTTTGGCGGTTACATCCAGAATGGAATCTTTGCTGCTGATGGCTTCCACCACACTGGGCTGCCAGTCTTCGGACATTTTTTCGTCTATATAGGCCGAGGGTTGAAACCAGAGCTCATTGCTGGTGTAGTGAATACGGCCCTGATCCCACATATAATGCTGACCGTGAGGCTGAAAAGTATTGGCCGTGCCCAGAGCAGTAAAGCAATCACCGTAGCGTTGCAAGGTATTCCAGTTATGAGCATGCGCCAGGCCGCGATCCCAGTCGCAACGGCTGCCGTTTTCTTCCATAGGACACAAAGTCAGTTTGTGTCCGGGATAATCTTTGGCCAGTTCCCTTTGCAGTGTGACTCCCATTTCGCGCAGGAATTCTGGATGATCAGCAAAGCCTATCCAGCCTGCGTAATGCGGATCCCACACCATTTTGTCACTTTTGCCCTGAGCTACAAACCAGCCAAAAAGTTCCGAAGCCAAAGCATATTGTTCGCCGCCGCGCTCATAGCTTTGGGGATTGGTGCCAATATTGAGCGAAGCCATAATATGCATTTCGGGATCGACCTCCCAGGACGCCAGGGCAAACTTTTTCATACATTCTACGTAGGCACGGTTTATAGGACGTTCGTTGTCAACTTCGATGTACTTGAGATTATAAGGCTCCGGATGACCGTGTTCAGCCCTAAGTTTGCCCCATTGGGAATCGGCCGGCCCGTTCATATATTCCACAAAGTCCCGAATGTCCTGATAGTTTTCGTCCATGCTCATGCCTATCATACAAAGGGCATCGATCACTTCGGCCACCTGGCACATTTCCACAATCCCAAAGCTGTGGGTAGCGTAAGGATTAAAGCCACTGCGGAAACAAACCCGGCGTTCGTCCACGGGCCCGATCATGTTCTTCCAACGATACAAATAGGTGTCCGCTCCAACGTCTACCATGGAACCGTTGTAACGAATAGCTTTAATTCCTTGCTTCTGCAGGGCCTCTACAAATTCTTTGCGTAAAGGATAACCCTTCACCCGGCCCCATTCGCCCGGCTGCAAAAAGGCATATCCCAGTTCTAAACTGCCGTTTTGTTTCAGGCTGACTGCAAATTTACCTTTGGCAGTAGATTCAGATGGGGTCAATAGAATACTTACTTTTTCGTACGAGCCATCGCCTTTAAGGTCGTAAACCTGTTCGGCCAGAATCCGATCTGATTCATCAAGCAAGGACAGGAAAATGCGGACAGGACGTTCAGACTTAACGCGCAGTATTCCTTCGTAGGGTTTACCGGCCTGCAGGTGAATACCCTGTTTGTTGAGCCCTGCATTACTCAGGCCCCATTCGCCCTCGCCCTTGTCGAAACAAATTACCTGATTCTGACGTCCCATATAAGCATCGCCTCTTTTTAACAGATAGCGGCCTTCAACCTCTCCTTTGGCAATTTTAGACCAATGACGGCTTATTTGCTCTTTGCCGTGCAGACGCTTGTCTAGCTCATCCCTCCAGGCGGCAGGGATACTGTCGTAAGGAATAAAACGGGAATGAAATGCCAGAGGGCCTACCCTGAAAGGACGACGGTTTTGCCGGGCAGAGTAGATACTCCGGGTATTAGTATCGTACCATTCCGACAAATGATTCCAGCTCACCCTGTTGTAGGCATCGCCCTGATTGATGAGATTGGGGCGCCCCATTTCGTCGAGAAATACAAAAACCCGCACGTAATCAAGCAGCTCCAGGTTCATAAAATCTACATCTACACTTTCTTCGAAAGCTTCGCCATGAAGCAATTGACTAAAAACACCTCCATTGGTCTGGTGATTAAGGTCTTCGATGTTGGTACCGTTGAACAAGGGAGTAACAGTAGCTATTTGTTTGCCTGCATTTACCTGAATACTTATAGCCGTGTTGTTTTGAGCTCGCAGGGAAAAAAGACAAAACAGGCTAAATGAGATAATACAAAGTTTTTTCATAGTACATAGGTTGTTTTGCCGCGCAATTTAATGATTTTCTACCTTATTTTAATCTATATTTGTACGAATTATCCCTCTTTTATGGAAACCAACACAGCCACAGTGTTCAAAGAAAACAAAAAACCATTGGGACTCTGCCTGAGCGGTGGAGGAGCCATCGGTTTTGCTCATATAGGTGTTTTACAGGCTTTAGCTGATAACGGCATCGAAGCTCAGGCCATTGCCGGTTCCAGTATGGGAGCCATTGTGGGAACGCTGTATGCCGCCGGCTACACGCCCAAAGAAATGATGCAAATAATCAAAGACGATCGCTTGTATTTGGTATCCAAGCTCATGACCTTCAAGCCAGGCTTTTGGAAATCCGGATTCTCTACGCACGGCACTGTCGAAAAACTCATCAGGGAATGCATTCCGCACAACAGCTTCGAAGCTCTGGCCAAGAAACTCTTTATTTGTGTTACCAACATGAATACCATGGAGTGGGAAATCAAATTCAAAGGCAAACAACTGGCTTCGTGGGTATCGGCCTCGGCTAGTATTCCCGGAGTATTTGAAGCTTTTGTCAAAAACGGGATTTATTACCTCGACGGAGGAGTCCTCAACAATTTGCCGGCTCAGCCTTTAAAGGAAATTTGTCGTGCTGTTATCGGTGTGGATGTGATACCCTTTGAGGCCCCCTGCAATATGAAACACCCCATTGAC